>JBFWQN010000148.1:0-10638 GCA_050249405.1 Hyphomicrobiaceae bacterium
ATGTCCTCCTTTTCCTCCTGGTTCATGCCGCCCATCGGCTCGTCGAGGAGGAGCATCTTCGGCTCGAGCGCCAGCGCGCGGCCGAGCTCGACGCGCTTGCGCAAGCCGTAGGCGAGCGCCGCCGTCCGCTGCTTGCGCAAATCCTCGAGCTTCAGGAACTCGATGATCTCCTCGCAGATCTCGCGGTTGCGGATCTCCTCGGCCTGCGCCGGCCCCCAGTAGAGAATGCTCGCGAGCACGCTCGAGCGCATGCGCACGTGCCGGCCGAGCATCAGGTTGTCGAGCACCGTGAGGCCCGAGAAGAGCGCGATGTTCTGGAAGGTGCGGGCCACGCCGAGCGCGGCGATTTCGTAGGGACGCAGCGCCGTGATGTCCTGTCCCTGGAACACCACGCGGCCGGTGTCGGGCTTGTAGAAGCCCGAGATCATGTTGATGAGCGAAGTCTTGCCGGCGCCGTTCGGTCCGATGACCGACACGATCTTCCCCTTGGGCACCTGCATCGAGACGCCGGCGGACGCGACCACACCGCCGAAGCGCTTGGCCACGCCATCGACGGAAAGGTCGATCTGGGTCGCGCCCATCGATTGGACCGAGGACATGTTCATGCCGGCCGACCAACGAGCAGAATGCCCGGGAGGTGGCGGGTTACAGCGAGACAAGCATGGTTACAGCGCGCAGTCATGCGCGCCAGCCATTGCAGGCGGCAAGCAAAGCCCAATGTCGTACCTCCCAGACGGACCGGTTTCTCCGGCTTTTCGTTCTGCGCCGTTCGAAGTGGATCCTGAGGCCGCCCTGTCCCGCAATCTCCCTTGCAGGCGCTCGGCGACGCCCCTGAGTTGCCGAGGCGGGCGGATGGATCCCGCTTGCACGGGTCGCTCACAATCGCAATCGAGCGCCGACATTGTCAAGCTGCCGCAGGCCGGTCGCTGCCTGCCGTGTCTGCTCGCGGTCAGACCGGAAGGCCGAGCGCACGCCGGAGCGTCTGGTGATAGTGGATCATCGCCGGCTCGTTGCGGCCGAGCACCGTATGCGTCTGTGCGCCGGATCCGAAGCCGATCTGCATGGTCCGGCCAGCCGGGAAATCCTCGCCCATGACCACTTGCAGCAGCAGATCGAGGTTCGCCTTCCAGTGGCGCTCCTCCTCGGCATCGGCGACCGGACGAGGAATATAGAACGCGGTTTCCATGATGGACCGGTCGGGCCGCCCGTCGGTCGGAAAGCAGCGGTGAATCTCGAGATGATCGCCTTGCGCCACCAGCAGCGTGTTCGGGAACAGGCTGTAGACGGTGGCCGAGTTCCACATCAGATCCCACTCCGCCTCGGGCTTGTCCCTGAGCCGCTCGATCTTCTTGCGCGGGAACACGATGCGGTGGTGATCGCCGAAAGCCTCGAAATCGGACACGTTGCCGATCAGGATCGAGGTCAGGCTGTCCTTGTGCAGGAAGCCGACGTGATAGCTCTCCTGGAAGGTATCGACGAGCAGCTTCCAGTTCATGGTCTCCGGCGTGAGCCGGCGATCGTAGAGGTGGTAGCTGCCCGCGTCGTAGGAAGCGAGCTCGGGCCCGAGACCACCGAGCCAGGGCTCGATGTCGAGGGCTGTCCCGCCATCGGCTGCGGGCGTCGGCAGCACCCAGACCAGCCCGTGTCGTTCCGCGAGCGGCAAGGGCGTGAGCCCACGCCTTTCCGCCCTGACGCCCTCGAAGGCGCGCTCCTCGGGAATGCCGCGCAACTGCCCGTCGAGCCCATATGTCCAGGCGTGGTAGGGGCATGAGAAGGAGCTGGCATGACCGCATCCATCTGCGACCTTGGCACCCCGGTGGCGGCACACGTTGAGAAACGCGCGCAGCACACCGTCGCCACCCCGCGCGATCAGGATGGGAACGCCCGCCAGATCGTCCGTCCGCCAGTCGCCTGGCTTCGGCCAGTCGCAGGACAGCCCCATGAGCAGCGGTCGCCGCCGGAACAGCTCGCGCGTCTCTGCCTCGAGCAGGGCCGGCTCACGATAGACCGCCACGTCGCACGCCCACGGCCGCTCGGCCACGGCGGTCGTGCCGGTATCGATGTAGCCGAGAATACGCTTGATCACAGGCACGCCGTAGGCGCGGTCCATACGCGTTGTCTCCCTCGTGGCGACCACGGTTGCGCCGCCTCCGCTGAGGCTAGGAGCGATAGCCCGTCGTGCCAAGAGGCGGTCCGAGCTGCAGGTGGACCGCAAGCCGTGCAGTTTTGCCGTGCTGCGGCCAAGGCGCCGATCATGGCGCCCGCTCAAAACCGGCTTACCGCTTGTCTCCGAGCCTCGCCATCATGGCGAGCGCCGGCTCCTCGGTCAGGCAGGACGGCTCGTAGAGCGGCAGCTCACCCTCGTAGGCCAGCTCCTGGACGACCGTCAGAAGGCTTGGCTCGGCAATCACCTCGTGCGGAGCCGGCAGCGTCGTCGCCACTTCGGCGGAGCCGGTCGGCCCTTTCGCGAAGGCGTTTCCGAGACACCAGCGGTGCGCCATCGCGCCGATGGCGGCTTGATCGGCGGCATTGCGCATCGGCTCTGCCTCCCTGCCGAACGGATCGTCCACCGGGAGCGGCAGGGCCAGGCTCGGAGGCGTCACGCGGAAAACCCCTTCCGGCGCGAAGCTCGCCATCACGAGCCGTGGTGCTCCCGCGCCCGCTGGCAATGCCGCCGTCAGCGGCCTGGCCTCGCGCACCGGCTCTACGAGGCTCGGCGATTGCAGCTGAGGCTCGGGACCCGGTGCCGGAGACGGCGGCAGCCGATTGGCGATCCGCTCCGTTGGCGGCTCCGGGACGCGGGCCGTCCGTGCCTCCGGCTGCGATCGGGCGTTTCGTTGCGGCGCCTCGGCGACGGCACCCGGCGAATGCGGCTCGGGCTCGGAATGCGCTGCATCATGCGGCATTCGGTGTTGCGACGCTGGTGGCGCAGGAAGCCCCAGCCCCGAGGCGACGGCGCCTTCGAGCACCGGCGGCCCGGTCTCGATCATCGCCGTGCCGGTCTTGCCTTCGTCGCTACGCCAGTAGATTTTCTGGCCGTCCTGACGAAGAGTGAGACAGGTGACATCGCCGGAAAGCCACTTGAACCATTTCTGGCAGAGCTTGCCGTTGCGCACCATCCAGCGGCCGCGATCCTTCGCCGAGCCGAGATACACCGCGAGCGCCGTGCCCGCCGTGCCGGTAATGATGCCGTTCGCCCCGTAGTTGACCGTGATGGGCAGGCCGAGCGGCGTGTCGATCGTCACGGTCTTGCCGGCGACCGCGGCCTTGAGCTCATCCTCGCCGAGTTGCACCGGTGCCGCCTGCGATCCTGTCGCAGCGACCACCAACGCCCCGATCAACGCGTGCTGACGCATTTACGCTAACCCTGTCCGAACGCATCCAGCCGCTCCCCGATTTCTTTCGATACGGGTCTGCGACGGCCGGATTGCGACGCGATTTGGGCATCGCCTGGGCAATGGCCCGGGCAAGCCGCCACGCATCGAGGCAGCATCCCCCAAGAAGGTTGATTTTCCGTTGCTCGTCGCAGCCCCGCGTTAACGAATGGCAGCGCCGCGAGCAGCAAGTCTGCGCCGTCGATCAGGGAGCCGCTTCCGGCGTTGAGCTTCGGGCCTCGAGTTGCACTCTCGCGCCCATGTGCCACTCTCTCCGCCTCGACGAGGGAGACATGCGACCATGGCATTCGGACGCCGTACGATGACGAGGGCGTTGCTCACGGCGGCATTCGCCGCAACGGCAATCTTTTCCGGAGCTCCGGCGTCGGCCCAGGAGCCCCGCCGCGGCGGCACGCTCACCTACGCCGTCCTGGGCGATCCGCCGACGCTCGACTGCCACGCGGCGTCTAGCTTCGCCACGATGCACTACGTCTCGCCACACTACTCGCTGCTGATCCGGATCGACCCGAATGACCCCTCGAAGGTGGCCCCCGACATCGCCACCTCGTGGAGCGAGGCCCCCGACCGGCTGGCTTACACCTTCAAGCTGCAGCCAGGGGTGCTCTTCCACGACGGCACCCCCCTCACCTCGGCCGATGTGAAGGCCAGCTTCGAGCGCATGCGCAATCCGCCCGAGGGCATCGTCTCCATTCGCAAATCGCAGTTCTCGCGCATCGCGGCCATCGAGGCGCCTGATCCGGCCACCGTGGTTTTCCGTCTGAGAACACCGTCGCCCGCATTCCTGGTGGCCTTGGCGAGCCCGTTCAACTGCCTCTACAGCGCCGTCAGGCTCGCCCAGAACGCCAACTACCCCGCGACCGAGGTGATGGGGAGCGGCCCCTTCCAGTTTGTCGAGCGCGTTCCCGGCTCGCACTGGGTCGCCAAGCGTTTCGATGGCTATTTCGGCAAGCCCCGCCCCTATCTGGACGGCTTCCGCGCTGTGAACATCGCGCCCCAGGCTCTCGCCACGGCTCTGCAGAGCGGGCAAGTGATGACGCAGTTCCGCACGCTCTCGCCGGCCATCCGAGACCGCCTCCAGGCCGCCATGGGCGAGGCCATCGACGTGCATACCGGCGTCTACGACTTCCTCGTCGTGGTCGCTTTCAACACCCGCAAGAAGCCGTTCGACGACGTCCGCGTGCGCCGCGCCCTGTCTCTCGCCATCGATCGCCGGGCCGGCGCCGAGGCACTCGCCAAGGTTTCGTCGCTCGCCGTCGTTGGCGCAACCCAGCGGCCGGGCTCGCCGTGGGCCGCGAGCGAGTCCGAGATCGCAGCTCTACCCGGTTTCGGCACCGACATTGCGGCCGCCCGCGCCGAGGCCAGGCGCCTGCTGAAGGAGGCCGGTCACGAATCGCTCACGCTGAAGCTCGTCAACCGCAACATCGCCGACCCCTATACGTCGGCTGGCATCTATCTTGTCGACCAGTGGCGCCAGATCGGCATCACCACCGAGCACGCACAGGTGGACGTCAAGACCCTCACCAATGCCATGCGGAGCGGCGAGTTCGATGCCATCGTCGACTTCCACGGCGAGGGCGTCGACGACCCCTCGATCGTGTTCGCCCGCAACGTCTCGGCCGACGTCTCGAGCTACAATCCGTCGGGCTTCATCGACCGCACCATCGACGATCTGTTCGTGCGCATCGACCGCGAGTTCGATCCGTCGGCCCGCAAGGCGCTCGTGCGGGAGTTCGAGCGGCGGCTCCTCACCGAGGCGTACCAGGTGCCATTTCTCTGGCTGAAGCGCACCGTCACGATGCCGAGAAAATTGCGCGGTTTCATCATGACGCCGTCCCACTTCCTGAATCAGGACCTGGGCGGGCTCTGGCTCGCCGACTGAGCCGGTCCGGCGGCATCGCCTCGCCGGGTCGAGTGCGCGGCCGCAGAGCGGTCGTTGCGCTGGACGCGCGGCGGCTCGCCGCCGGCCCCGAGGTCTGCGACAGGAGCTTTAATCATAAGGAATGCGACGTGGGGCGCCGGCTGAATGTTGGCGTGCGGCTTGCGAGGGGCCACCGGTTTTCGAATTGTCACCGGATGCCCCACCCATGGACAGCTTGTCGTATGTGTCGCCCACCGAGTGGCTGAGCGCGGCGCTGTTCCTCGTTACGGCAATTCTGCTCTTGGTGGCGACGCGCAGTCGGCGAGGGCTCGTTGCCTCGTCCACGGCCATTGCCTCGCTCCTCACTGTCACGGCCGCCAACGCCTGCCTGATCATGTCCTACGCCGGCGAGCCTGTGATCGCCTACGATCCACCCGGGCCCATCAAACGCAAGAAGGGGGGCGAGCGAGGCTATTTCGAGTTCGCCGAGGAGGAAGGCGAAGGCGGCGCCGCCTCGGACGGCAAGGGCTCCGGCCTGATGCTCTCCTCTTGGCTCGGCGGCGGCGAGCCGACGGGCGTCCGCGCACGCGGCTGGTACGACTGCAACGAATGCCCCGAGATGGTGATGGTGCCCGCCGGGTTCTTCCGCATGGGAGCGTCGGACGCTGATCCCGCCGCCGATGAGGCCGAGCGCCCGGGCCGTTTCATCGGCTTCGGCACTCCGTTCGCGATCGGCCGCTATGAGGTCACCGTGCGCGAGTACCAGGCCTTCGCATCTGCCGCGGGCCGCGACATGCCCGTATGTCCTGGCGCGCCCGTCGTCGCGTCACATCCGCTCCAGCCGGTCACTTGTGTGAGCCTTGCCGAGGCCGAGGCCTATGCCAGCTGGCTCAATCGCCGGAGCGGGCGGCGGTTCCGCCTTCCGACCGAGGCGGAGTGGGAGTACGCGGCACGCGGTGGTCCCGTCGACAGCGCGACAATCGCGCCAGCCACACTGCCCGGTGCTGATCGTCTCGCGCCGGTTGGCTTGTCCCTGCCGAGCCGGCTCGGGCTCTACGACATCGCGGGCAACGCGGCCGAGCGTGTCGCCGGCTGCTGGCGCGCGTCGCCGTCGGAGCTGCCGGCCGACGGGCGCGTGGTAGCGAGCACGGGCGAATGCAGCCGATCCGTGTTGCGTGGCGCCGATCCTATCGGCCGACTGACGGCGCGCCGGCCGATCGACCCATCAGCGCGCTTGCCGACCGTCGGCTTTCGCGTCGCCCGCGACGTGAGATAGCAGCCCTGTCCGGCGGCAGCTCGCCGGCGGCTCTCACAGTGCGAAGGCCTCGACGCGCTCGAAACCGGGCAGCATCGGTGCTTCCGCATCGAACAGCGGACGACGGTCGAACTTCATGGCGAATCGCCGCCACTCGAACACCTTGCCGACCCCGGAAACATCGAGAATGGCGATCAGGCGGCCACCATCCTTGAGCTGGCTCAGCAGCCCCGGCGGCATCGTCGCGACCCGGCCGCCAACCAGAATGGCATCGTAGGGTCCCGGCCCTGCCATCCCTTCTCCGAGCGGCCCGACGTGCACCTCGGCATTGGTGATCGACAGGCCGGCGAGAGCCGCCTTGGCCCGCTCGAAGAGCTCCGCATCGCAGTCCACCGCCACGACCTTGCGTGCGATACGGGCGAGCACCGCCGTCGAGTAGCCCGTGGCCGGCGCCACATCGAGCACGACGGCGTCGGGCTCGATCGCCATGTGCTGGATCATCTTGGAAAGTGTGCGCGGCGCCAGCAGCGCCCGCTCGGGCCGCACGCCGGGCCGGCTCACCACCAGGTTGCCGTCCATATAGGCGACCGCGCGCTGGCCCTCCGGCACGAAGGCCTCGCGCGGCACCTCCAGCATGGCGCGCGGAATGCGCCGGTCGGTGACGTCGCTCGGCCGCACCTGGGAGTCGACCATGTTCTTGCGCTGAACGGCGCTGTCCATTCCCTGCCTCCCCGTCCGCGCCCGCGCCGCTTGCCGCGATCCTCGGGCCCGCTCATCCTATCGTGCTTCTACAGCCGTCGTCATGCCCGCCAAGGCAATCCCTCACGACAGGTCAAGTTGAAGCACCCCGCGCGCCCTGGAGCCATCGCTGAGCGACGCGGACCCGCTGGCCACACCTCGAGCACGCATGCGGCGACCATTGGCGGCGGCGCTTTACCTGTCGGAGGCAATCGCATTGCGCCGGCTGACGGCCCTGTGATACATCCTGCGCCGTCTCGGGGTTGGGCTTTGCCCGCCACGAGAGGATGGCCACGTGGCGGAGTGGTTACGCAGCGGACTGCAAATCCGTTTACCTCGGTTCGAACCCGGGCGTGGCCTCCAGATAATGCTTCAGTTCAACCTCCGCGGAACGTCGCGTCAGCTCCCTCCGATGATCCCGGCTGGCTATTTCCCACCTGGCTGACGTCCGATCTCTCGCATTCAACGATCGGCTCTCACCGGCACCCTCCCGGCAGTGCAACGGGAGCCTCCGGCCAAGATTCTTTTCCAATTCATGCTCATCGTCGACTTGAAAAAGAACATCGTTTAATATGATGGGCGATGCGGCACCTCCCGTCCGCAGATGTCTCGAGAAGCCATTTATGGAGACCAGCATGATCTCAGCCGATTTGTCCGATGAAGCCCGCCGCAATCTCACGCCAGCCGAGCTCGACCGTGTCGGCGGCGGCCTCAACCCCCAACCGATCCCCCCTGGCATGTTGGCTATGCTCCAGCCATCCCGGACGGCGGCGCTCGTCTCGATGCTGCTGCGCCCGCTCCCCTCGAGCGTTCGGGTCCTGCCGCCGAGCCCCTGCTGACCGAGCCTCGGCTCGTTGCCGTTGCACACCTGCCATTGCGTGGCCCTCGCCCGGCGCGCCATCATGGCTTATGAGCACACGCTCAGCTGCAACGAGCCGGAGCACGCCCGATGGCCGACGATATTCCGTTCCGCAAGGAGATGAGCTTCGAGTACGGCGTGCCGCGCGAGCTCTTTCCGGGCGTGGTGCGCCTCGTCGCCGAGAATACGGGCCCTTTCACCTTCAAGGGCACCAACACCTATCTCCTCGGCCAGGGCCGTGACATCGCGCTCGTCGATCCAGGCCCCGAGGATGACGCTCATCACACGGCCATCCTGCGCGCAGCCAAGGGCCGGCGCATCGTATCCGTCATCATCACGCACACGCACCGCGACCACATCGACGGTCTGCCCCGCCTCCTGTCCGCGACCGGGGCCAAGGTCTATGGCTTCGGCCGCAAGGCCCGTAATCCCGGGGCTGCCGTGAAGAGCCCGGCCGGCGGCGAATCCTTCGATGAGGATTTCGTGCCCGACGTCGTGCTTGGTGACGGCGCGCGCTTCGAGGGCGACGGTTATGCGCTGACCGCCCTGCACACGCCCGGCCATGCGCCCGACCACCTGTGCTTCGCCATCGAAGGCACGGGCATCCTGCTGTCGGGCGATCATGTCATGGGCTGGAACACGAGCGTTGTGGCTCCGCCCGACGGCAACATGGTCGCCTACATGCGCTCGCTCGACAAGCTCATGGACCGCACCGACACGGTCTTTCTGCCGGGCCATGGCGGACGCATCGAGCAGCCGCAGCGCGTGGTCAAGGCCTTCATCATGCACCGTCGCATGCGTGAGCAGGCGATCCTCGACTGCATCAAGGGCGGCGCCACCAGCATCGCGAGGATCGTCGAGACGATCTACAAGGGCCTCGACCCGCGCCTCGTCCGCGCCGCGTCCATGTCTGTTGCAGCCCACGTCGAGAGCCTCGTCGAGCGCGGCCTCGTCACCGCGACCGGCCCCGTGGCGGCACCGGAGAACCTCGCCGCGGCTTGAGCAGACCGGTGCGACGACCCGCCCCCGCTACTCCTGCTGCTGTCGCCGGTTAGGCCGTTTCGGTTGCTGACCGGCCTGCTTGGAGCCTTTGACGCCGGCCTTCGCCTTTTGGCCCTGCAGCGCCAGAGGTTGGCCCTTGCCGCGCTTCGGTACGACCTTCTCCACCCCGCCGCGGCGCCGCCGCGGCCGGTCGGAGCCCGTCACGGTCTCGTCGAGGCGGACTTTCAGCTCCTTGAACAGCTTGCGGATCCGCGCGGCGTTGCGCCCGAGATCGTGCTCGCCGAAGCGTGAGGCCGAGCGCACGTCGATGCGTGTCTCGCGGGCATCGCCGTCCACCCGCACCACCACGTCGTCGTAGAAGCCGAGGATCAATGTGCGATCCACCGCCTCGATATATCCGGGCTTGCCGCGCCCACCCGGTGGCTGCTCGGCAGCCACCTTCCACTTGAGGCGCTTGACCGTCTCTCCCACCAGCTCCCATGTCTCGCTGACCGGCCTCGGCACGATCACGGGGCGAATGTCGGGATAGGCCTCCTGCTGCTGACGCGCGATCGCAGTTCCGCCATATGCCGGCCCGTTCCCGGCGGCCGCGCGCTGGGGCGCGAGGGCGACAAAAGCCGGCGGCACGGCCATGTCGGTGCTGATGTCGTGGATTGGCGGCATGCTGCGGTAGATCGGCACCAGCGCCGCCGGCCACCCGAGCAGCGCGAGGCCGAGCAGCAGCCCGATGCTTGCGCTGAGCGCCCCCATCCTCCCGTCGCGCCAGATGGCGACGTAGGCGCCGAGGGCCAACAGCACGGCGAGCAGGGCTCCCGCCAGGCCCAGCACGAGCACATTGAGGGCCACCGGCGTCGGCAGGGACAGCAGCCGGTGCAGCACGATCGCGACCAGCACCACCTGCACGCTGAACACGGCCAGCGTACGCGACCAGCGGGCGAGCGGACTGTTCGGGATGGGTTCGTCGTAGGTCATCAGGCTCCCGGACCCCGTTCGGCGGCGGGCCTTGCTCGAACATCTCGCGAAGCAGACCCGTAGATCCTATAATGCAGCCTCACGCCAATGGACAGGCCGGCACCCATGACCACGCTCACCAATTTCGCCGCACGTGACGTCGAGGCGTTGCTGCACCCGACCACCAACCTCGCCAGCCACCGCACCAGCGGTCCGCTCGTGCTCGACCGCGCCGAGGGGGTCTATGTCTGGGACACCACGGGCAAGCGCTACATCGAGGGGCTTGCGGGCCTGTGGTGCACGGGCCTCGGCTACGGCAACAAGGAGCTGATCGAGGCCGCGCGCCAGCAGATGGAGCGGCTGTCCTTCACGCACCTGTTCGGCGGCCGCAGCCACGAGCCGGCCATTCAGCTCGCCGAGAAGCTGAAGGAGATCGTGCCCTGCCCGACCTCGAAAATCTTCTTCACGTCGTCCGGCAGCGAGGCCAACGACACCCAGATCAAGCTTGCCTGGTACTACAGCAACGCGCGCGGGCTCCCCAAAAAGAAGAAGATCATCTCCCGCCAGCGCGCCTATCACG
>JBFWQN010000149.1:0-10626 GCA_050249405.1 Hyphomicrobiaceae bacterium
GGACGGCAGCTGGAGCTTCGATCCCGGCACGGCCTACAACGGCCTCGACGCCGGCGAGACGGCGGTGGAGACCATCGTCTACACCGCCTCCGACGGCAACGGCGGTACCGCCACGGCGACGCTGGCCGTCACCATCCAGGGCGCCAACGACGCCCCCGTGGTGATCGACCCGGCCAATCCCGGCACGTCCGAGAGCCCGATCCCGGCCACGGATCCGTCCGCGGTGCTCCCGGCCGTCACGGCCACCGACGGCCAGGTGCTGTCGCCAATCGACGTCGGCGCGGTGGTGGTCGACCCGGACGGCGAGCCATTGGTCTTCGCGCTCGGCCCGGATGCGCCGGCGTGGCTCGCCATCGACCCGGCGACGGGCGTCGTCACCGGCACGCTGCCGGCCGGCGCCAGCCAGTCGGGACCGTACGTGGTCACCGTCACGGCCACCGACCCGGACGGCACCGTCGCGACGACGCAGCTGACCATCGCCGCGGTGAACCTGGAGCCCGTCGCGTTGGATGACGCGGCCACGGCCTCCGAGGATGGCCCGGCGGCCAGCGGCGACGTGCTCGCCAACGACGCCGACACCGGCCCCGACGCCGATGCGCTGGTGGTCACCGGCGCGACGCAGGGCGGCAACGCCCTGGTGCTCGGCCAGCCGTTCACGACGGCCGGCGGCGGCGTGCTGACCCTCGCGGCGGACGGCTCATGGAGCTTCGATCCCGGCACCGCCTACAATGGCCTCGACGCCGGCGAGACGGCGGTGGAGACCATCGTCTACACCGTCTCCGACGGCAACGGCGGCACCGCCACGGCGACGCTGGTGGTCACCATCGCCGGCGCCAACGATGCGCCGGTGGTGATCGACTCGGCCAATCCCGGCACGGCCGAGAACCCGATCCCGGCCGGAGATCCGCTGCACGTGATCCCCGGCGTCACGGCCACCGACGGCCAGGTGCTGTCGCCGATCGACGTCGGCGCAGTGGTGGTCGATCCGGACGGCGAGCCGCTCATCTTCGGGCTCGGCCCCGACGCCCCGGCGTGGCTGGCCATCGACCCGGCGACGGGCGTCGTCACCGGCACGCTGCCGGCCGGCGCCAGCCAGTCGGGCCCGTACGTGGTCACCGTCACGGCCACCGATCCGGACGGCACCGTCGCGACGACGCAGCTGACCATCGCCGCGGTGAACCTGGAGCCCGTCGCGTCGGATGACGCGGCCACGGCCTCCGAGGACGGCCCGGCGGCCAGCGGCGACGTGCTCGCCAACGACGCCGACACCGGCCCCGACGCCGACGCGCTGGTGGTCACCGGCGCGACGCAGGGCGGCAACGCCCTGGTGCTCGGCCAGCCGTTCACGACGGCGGGCGGCGGCTTGCTCACCCTCGGTGCCGACGGCTCGTGGAGCTTCGATCCCGGCACGGCCTACAACGGCCTCGACGCCGGCGAGACGGCGGTGGAGACCATCGTCTACACCGTCTCCGACGGCAACGGCGGCACCGCCACGGCGACGCTGGTCGTCACCATCGCCGGCGCCAACGACGCCCCCGTGGTGATCGACCCGGCCAATCCCGGCACGTCCGAGAACCCCAACCCCGCCACGGATCCGTCCGCGGTGCTCCCGTCCGTCACCGTCAGGGACGGGGATGTCATCGACCCGATCGACGTTCGCCCCTGTTTCGTCGACGCCGACGGTGATCCCGTGAAGTTCTCCGCATCGGGACTCCCGTCAGGACTGACCATCGACCCGGCGACGGGCGTCATCACCGGCAGGATCGCATCGGACGCTAGCGTCGGCGGCACCTACACGGTCGTCGTCCGCGCGACCGATCCGGATGGCGCCTTTGCTGAGACGATGGTTGCGATCGTCGTCGGCAATCAGGAGCCGGTCGCCCTGGACGATAGTGCCGCCTCGGACCGCGGGCAGCCCGTGACGATCACCGTTCTGGCCAACGATCGCGATGGCGGCCAGGACCGCGATCCGCTGGTCGTTGTGGCGGCCTCGGCAGGCCATGGGTCGGTCGTCGTCGAAGCGGACGGTGCCATCACCTACCGGCCGAACGAGGGCTTCGAAGGCGTCGACACGATCGTCTACGTCGTCTCGGACGGCAACGGCGGCACGGCGACGGCGCATGTCACGGTCACGGTGACGGCCGAGGCTCAGGCCCGGCTACTGTCGGCGAGCGATTGGCAGCCGCCGGCGGCCCCGCGGGGGAGCGAGTCGCTCACGGCCGAAGGCGCGGTGCTCGATGCACTCGAGCCGTCTGGCGTGGGCGGCCCGTCCGACGGCCTCGTCGCCGAGGGCATCGTCCTCGACGCAGTGCACCGCATCCATGTCTCGGACGGAGGCCGCTGGTCGGGCTCGGCTCTCTCGGGCGGATTGGGACTGGCGCCTTATGACGTCGCGGGCTTGTCGAGCTTCTCCCTTCGCATCGACACGCACGATGGCCAGGCCGTTCGCGTCGAGGCTTTCGTTCGAGGCCAGACCCTGATCGCTGCTCTGGCCCTCGAGGCCGGAGGCGGCCGTGCCGACGGCATCGGCTGGAGCGTCGTGCAGATCGATGGCCGTCCGCTGCCAGCCTGGCTTCGCTTCATCGATGGCAGCACCCTGTCCGGCGACCGGCCTGCCGACGTGGAGCATATCGACTTGCGCGTAATCGGTGTGCTGCCGGATGGCACCTCGGTGACGAACGAGATCCGCCTCAACACCAGGTCGGGTCAGATCGATCCCCTGTCGATCGGCCGCTCGGGCCTGCTGCTGCCGCCACCGTTCGGGCTGCAGATCAGGGCCGAGGGGGCAGTCGGCGAGGCGAGCCTGGCCGGCCTTGCCCGGATGCTCGACGCGGCCGAGTAGCACCCCGCAACCTCGGGGCGAGACATAGCTCGCTCCGAGGGTGCCGCTCGGGTTGCCACGATGTCACGAGCGGGACGTTTTCACCGGAAAAGCCGAACATGGAGTTTGACTCAACTTTAGATTGTTATTATCGGTGATGTCACCACAAGTTGCTCTTGGCACGTCTTTGTCTGCCGGCAACCTGTCCATTGTGTGCCCTCATAGTCCTCGAGCTCCTGGTTCGGCCGCCCGTCGGCCCGGCTCGTTCGTGCCGTTGTGTACGTTGCTCCCGCGTGCCGACAGCTCGATCGACAGGAGGCTCGCCTTGGCCGGCCGTTCACATTCTTCCGCATGGTTCCGACTGGCACTACTCGGATGCTCATCCGCCCTCGCGGCCTGCACCGTTTCGCCGAGCGCCCTGGAGCCTGACCGGCTCGCCGTTATCGCAGCCGACAAGATCGGGCGCCTGGATCAGGGCCAGGCGCCGATCACTGGCACCGTCGACCTCTACGAGGCCATGGCCAGGGCGTTGCGCTACAATCTCGATCATCAGGTCGAGTTGGCCGAGCAGGCGCTCCGCCAGCGCGAGCTCGATCTCGCTCACTACAGCCTGTTGCCGAGCGTGGTCGCCGGCTCCGGCTATGCAGCCCGCGACAAGGTGCTCGCGTCGAGCAGCCAGAACGTCGAGACCGGGGTGGAGAGTCTCGCGACCTCGACGAGCCAGGATCGCCGCCTGCGCACGTCGGACATCGTGCTCAGCTGGAACGTGCTGGATTTCGGACTGTCGTACGTCCGCGCCCGGCAAGCCGCCGACAAGGTCCTGATCCAGCGCGAGCTGCGGCGCAAGATCGCCCTGCGCATCCTCGAGGATGTGCGCGCCGCCTACTGGCGGGCCGTCAGCGCGCAGGAGCTGCTCGGCCGGATCGGCCATGTCACCGACTTGGCGCGCGGCGCCGAGGCCGAGGCGAGGAAGCAGTTCTCCGACCGCGAGACATCGGCGATCACGGCGCTCACATACGAGCGCGAGCTGGTCGAGATCCAGCGCACGCTCGGCGAGCTCCGGCGCGAGCTGGACACGGCGTTGATCCAGCTCGGCACGCTGATGAACGTGAAGCCGGGCACGCGCTTCCGGGTCTCTGCTCACCGCCGGGGTGTGCCGCCACCACCGGCCGGGCACATGGCCGAGCTGATCCACACCGCCGTGATGAGTCGGCCGGAGCTGCGCGAGGTCGAGTACCGCAAGCGGATCAACGAGCAGGAGGCGCACGCGGCCCTGCTCGAGCTGCTGCCGGGCGCGCATGTTCTCGTCGGCGCCAACTACGACAGCAACTCCTTCCTGCTGCACGACAACTGGGTGAATTGGGGCGCCCGGGCCAGCTGGAACCTGCTCAAGGTATTCGCCTACCCGGCCCGCCGCGAGGTGGTGGAGGCGCAGGACCGGCTGCTCGACCAGCGCTCGCTCGCCGTCACCATGGCGATCATGACGCAGGTCTACGTCAGCCGGGCGCGGTACGCGGGAGCCCTGCGCGATCTGAAGACGGCAAGCCGTTATCGTGAGGTGCAGCACAGCCTCCTCCGCCAGATTCGGGAGGAGGCCGGCGCCGGGAGAATCGCGCGCCAGACGCTCGTGCGCGAGGAGCTGAACGCCATTGTCGCCGACGCCAAGCTCGACCTCGCCTATGCCGCGGCGCAAGGCGCCCTCGCCAACTTGAGGACGTCGATCGGCGTCGACCCCGTCGACATCGACAGTGTCCACGAGACGAGCATCGGGGCGCTCGCTGCCGCATTGCGAAGCGGAATGCCTGCGGCCGCCAGGCCCGAGCCGTCGAAAGAGGCGGGCGCTCCGCAGATCCAGAAAGTGGCCGATGCCAGCAAATGATGTGCCGAGCGCGCCTCGCGCCCCGGCGCACAGGTCGCTCCTGTCGTCGTCGTGGCGGGCGGCCGGCGTCGGGCTGATGCTTGTCGCCGGAGCCGGTGGCGGATTCGCCCTTGCCGGCGAGTCGACGGCAGTCCCGCATCCGGCCGGTCGCGAGCCGTCGGCGGTGGCGCTCCGCGGGGTCGTGAGGAGCCTGGCGCAGGCGGCATTCACCACCGACCTCGCGGTGCCGGTGGCGACCATCGCACGTCGCGAAGGCGAGACCTTCGAGAAAGGCGAGCGTCTCGTCGTGTTCGATTGCGGCCGTCAGGCCCGGGAGCGCGATGCGCTCGCGGCCCTCGAGCGCGAGGCCGCCGTCGCCGTCAAGACCAGCCGCTACCTCGTCGAGCGCGGTGCCGGCAACCGCAACGATGTCGAGACGGCCGAGGCACGGCACGACCGGGCACGCGCCGAGGCGGCGGCCATGAGCCACCGGCTCGAGGCGTGCACGATCGTGGCACCGTTCGCAGGCTCCGTGGTCGAGCTCACGATCTATCCGCACGAGACGCCGGTGCCGGGCAAGCCGTTTCTCGTCATCACCGCGCACCGACAGCTCGAGGTCGAGATCATCGTGCCGTCTAGGCTCGTGCCCGGTCTTGCGCCGGGCGCCGTCTTCCAGCTCACGGTGGACGAGACGCAACGCGTGTATCCCGCGCGCATCGATCGGATCGCCGGCGTCGTCGATGCCGTGAGCCAGATGGTCAAAGTTTACGCCCGGCTTCTGGCGCCCGACGCCGCCGTGCTGCCGGGCATGAGCGGCACGGCGACTTTCGCGCCCCCCACCGGAGGCATCGGGCCATGACAGTCGGGCTGCGCGGAGACATCGGCAATGCGGCTCGCGGACAGTCGCGCGCGCCTCGCCATCCGCCCGGGCCGACTCCCGAGCCGGTGACGGTTCCCGACACGGCCGCGCTCTCGCTGTTCCTGCGCCTCGAGGCAGCGGCGCGCGAGGCCGGCGACCTGACGGCTTTGCGCCACCTCGCCGCCAACGAGACGCGCAAGCTCAACCGCGCGCGCCAGGCGCTGGTGGTCGAGATCGACCGCAATGGCAAGGCCCGCGTCGTCGCCATATCGAGCCTCGCCACCGTCAACCGCCAGTCCGAGGTCGTGAACGGCGTCGAGATGCTGCTCGCGAGACTCGGCCAGGACAAGGGCCTCGCTGACGCGGCCGAGCTGAGGCTGCCCGCCTATTGCGACCCCGACTCCGCCCTGGCCACGTCCTACCCCTTCCCCGAGCTCGCCTGGCTGCCGTTCCTCGACCGGAGTGGCCGCGTATTCGCCGGGCTGCTGCTGGCGCGAGACACGCCGTGGACCGCCGACGAGATCGCCGTGACCTTGCGTCTGGCGGGCGTCTACGCGCATGCTTGGCGAGAGCTTGCCACGGCCGCGAGCTTCACCCCGCGCCGCAGGCCCGCCGCCATTGCCGGGCTCGCCGCCAGCGGCCTCGCCCTGCTCGCACTTCTGATCCCCGTGCCGATGTCCGCCCTGGCGCCGGTCGAGATCGTGGCCGCAACGCCCGGCATCGTCGCGAGCGAGATGGACGGCGTCGTCGAGGCGCTTCTGGTGACGCCGAGTGCCCGCGTCGAGGCGGGCATGCCGCTCGTGCGTCTCGTGGATACCGCATTCCGCAACAAGGCCGAGATTGCCTCGCGCGAGGTGGTGGTCGCCGAGGCTCGGGTCCGGCAAGCGACCATTCTTGCCTTCAGCGATGCGAGGAGCCGTCACGATCTGGCTCTGGCCGAGGCCGAGCTCGCGCTCAAGAAGGCCGAGCTTGCGTATGCGCGCGACATGCTGGCACGCAGCATCGTCCGGGCGCCGATCTCCGGCATCGCCGTCTTCGCCGACCCGAAGGCGCTGGTCGGCAGGCCCGTTCAGACCGGCGAGCGCATCATGGAGATTGCGGAGCCGAGCCGAGTCGAGGCCCGCATTGATCTCGCCGTCGCCGACGTGGTGGCGCTGGCGCCGCGCAGCCCCGTACGTCTCTTCCTCGACGTCGATCCGCTGGCGCCGTGGAGCGGCGAGGTCGTCCGCTCCGACTATCGCGCCCAGCCGAGCCAGACCGATACTCTCGTCTTTCGCGCCTTCGCCAGCATTGCGGCGGACGGCCGGCCGCCGCCACGGATCGGGCTCCGCGGCACGGCACAGGTGCGCGGCGAGAGGACCGTGCTTGGCCTCTATCTGTTCAGGCGGCCGCTATCCTCGCTGCGACAGTGGATCGGGCTGTGACCCAGGCCGCCATGGCCAGCGAAGGAAAAGACGCGCGCCTTCCGGGGCTTCGTGACGAGCTGGTTTTCGTCGAGGGCGACGCGGCGGAGCAGGGCGGCGGCTTGATCCTCGACCCCGTGCGCCAGGCCTACGTCCGCATCGGGCCGGAGACGCGCCGGCTTCTGTCGCTCTGGTCTCGTTGCCCGACGCCGGATGCGCTGTCGGCAGAGGCGGCGCGCCGGTTCGGCATCGTCGTCGGGCGCACCGAAATTGCGGCGCTCGTCGCATTCCTGGAGCGCAACGCCCTCACCACCGACGAGTCCGCGAGCGCCTGGACCCGCCTCGCAGCCGCCGAGCGCGCAAGCCGCCCGAATTGGCTGCACTGGGCTCTGCACAACTATCTCTTCGTCAAGATTCCACTTTGCAGGCCCGATCCGCATCTCATTCGGTTGGTGCCGCGGCTCGCTCCGCTCTTCTCTCCATGGGTCGCCGTGGTGATCGGCCTCGCCGGGCTGACCGGCCTGTACCTCGTCTCGCGGCAATGGGACGTCTTCCTGTCCACGTTTCCCGGCCTGCTGTCGCTCGAGGGCGCAGCCATCTACTTAGTCGCGATCGTCGTCGTGAAATCGCTGCACGAGCTCGGCCACGCCGTCACGGCCGCCCGCTACGGCTGCCGGGTGCCGACGATGGGCATCTGCTTCATGCTGCTGGTGCCGATGCTCTACACCGACGTCACCGACGCCTGGAAGCTGCGCTCTCGCCGGCAGCGGCTGGCCATTGGCGCGGCGGGGCTGGCGGTCGAGACGGCGTTGGCCTGCATCGCAACCCTGTTGTGGCCATTCCTTCCCGATGGCGCGGCCAGGAGCCTCGCGTTCGCCGTGGCCACGACCGGCTGGGTGCTCAGCCTCGTCATGAACCTCAATCCGCTGATGCGCTTCGACGGCTATTACCTGCTGGCGGATCTGACCGGCATCGAGAACCTGCAGGAGCGCGCTTTCGCCGTTGGGCGGTGGCAGCTGCGGGAGGTGTTGTTCGGGCTCGGCGCCCCGCCTCCGGAGCCCGCTTCGCGGACGATGCGGTGCTGGCTCGCCGTCTATGCCTACGCGGTCTGGGTCTACCGCCTGCTGCTGTTCACGGGCATCGCGCTCGCCGTCTACCACATGACCTTCAAGCTTCTCGGCGTTCTCCTGTTTCTGGTCGAGATCGGCTTTTTCATCGCGCTGCCGCTGTGGCGCGAGTTTCTGGCCTGGTGGCAGAGAAAGGACGAGATCATGCGCAGTCCCAGGGGTTTGGCCACCCTCGGTGCCGCCGCCGTGTTGGTCGCCGGTCTCGTCGTGCCCTGGTCGGGCCGCATCACCATCCCGGCCGTGCTCGAGCCGGCCGCACTGGCCCCCGTGTTTCCGCCGCGGCCCGCGAGGGTCGAGCGCGTCGTGCGGGAACGGGGTGACGAGGTGCGTGCGGGCGAGGAGATCGTGCGCCTGGCCTCGCCGGAGCTCGAGCACGAGATCCGGCTCACTGTGCTGCAGCGGCAGCTTGTGCTCCTGCGCATGGCACGTCGCGGCGCTGATGCAACCGATCGCGCCGATAGCCTCGTGCTTGCCGATACGCTGGCCGCTCTCGAGTCCAAGCTGGCCGGACTTGGCGCCGAGCAGCGCGAGCTCAGCTTGACTGCGCCGGTTGCCGGCACCGTCGTCGACATCGACGCTCATCTGCAGCCAGGGCGATGGCTGCAGCGGCGTGATCTGGTCGCACTCGTCAGGGGAAGGGGAGAGACGGTCGTGCGTGGCTACGTTCGGGAGGACGATCTGGCCCGCATCGACCTCGACAAGCCGGCCCGGTTCGTGCCGGAGGCTCTCCATGCGCCCGCCAGGCAGGTGAGCCTGGAGGCGCTGGCCGTCGCGGGAGCCGCGTCGCTCGACGTGCGCGAGCTCGCGTCCCACTACGGCGGCCCGGTGGCTGCCCGGCTTGCGCCTCAGTCGGCCGAGGGACGAATGCTCGTGTCGGTTACCGGGCAATTCGCCGTCACCGGCCGCGTGGAGTCCGCGGCCGAGGGACCGCTGCAGCGCATCGAGCGCGGCGTGATCCAGGCGCACGGGAGGCCCGAGAGCCTCGCCATGCGGGCATGGCGTCAGGTCGTGCAGGTGCTCATCCGCGAGAGTGGGAGCTGAGGGCCGAGCACATTCTATCGAGCCGGACCCTTCTATCGAGCTGGACCCCAAGCCCAGGGGGCGGCCCGAGCCCGCCCCTGCCTCTCCGTCGGCGGATCAGCTGTTGTAGAAGGTCTGCGCTTGTACGCTGGTCCATGTCGTATAGGGCATCCAGAGCGCCCAGGTGCCCAAGGAGAGATAGGAGCCGGAGACGCCTCCGATCGTCGTTTGCTGGCCGAAGATTTGACCATTCAGGCTCGCCGAGAACGACAGGAAATCCCCCGAATCGAAGCCGACGATCGTATCGAAGTCGCCGGCGACGAGGTCGGCCGTCTGGAAGAAATAGCCGTCGTTGCCGCCGCTGCCGCCGTACATGTAGTCCGAGCCGGCGCCGCCGATCATGCTGTCGTTGCCGGCAACGCCTGAGCCGCCGTACATGATGTCGTTGCCGTTGCCGCCGTACATGGCGGCGTTGCCGCCCGCCGATCCCACTGCCAGCACGTCGACGCCGTCTCCACCGAGGAGCGTGTCGGTGCCGGTCACGGTGCCAGTGAAATCGCCGCCGAACAGCCAGTCGTCGCCTGAGCCGCCGCTCATGTAGTCGCTGCCGTCGTTGCCGTAGACGAAGGTGGCCCCCGAGCCACCAATGACGCTGTCGTTGCCGGCTCCGGCGACCACGATGTCGCCCACTGTGCCGGCCATGCCGGCACCGGTATCGATGGTGTCGTTGCCACCCCTGCCTTCGATATAGTCGAGGCCGCCGCGAGCGAAGAAGACATTGGCGTTGCCGTCGCCGATCAACACGTCGCCGAGTGCCCCTGCCACACGATCCTGGTTGGTACCGATGGCGCTCTCGATGTTGAGCAGCATGTCGTAGGTGCCCATGCCGTCCTGAGCGAAGCCGGTCGTCAGATCGACGTAGGCGCCCGCCGTGCCGCCGTTGTCGATGTCGCCCTGGTAGTCGACCGTGTCGTTGCCACCGAGGCCGTTGATGGTGTCTGCACCCGCATAGCCGCGGAAGAAATTGCCGATCCCGTCGCCGAGGCCGGTCAGCACATCGCCGTTGGTCATCTGGTTGGTGCCGCGCACGTTCTCGATCGAGCTGTTCAGGATCGTGTCGGTGCCGCCGTAGGGATCATCCACGACGCCGGTCGAAAGGTTTACCACCGCGCCCCGGAACATGCGGTTTGTGTCGAAATTGTAGCTCACCCAGTCGGTGCCCGCGCCGCCATCGATCGTGTCGTTGCCGAGGTAGGGGATGAAATCGTCGTCGCCCGTGCCGCCCGAGAAGGTGTCGTTGTTGTGCGAGCCGACGATCTGCTCGACGCTGGTGAAGGTGTCGAAACCGCCAGGCAAGGCAACGGTGCCGACGCCCGTCGCCGTCGTCGTCACGGTGACGCCGAAGCCAGAGTTGTTGATAGAGCTATTGTAGTAGCCGATCTGGTCGTAGCCACCGCCGCCGTTGATGGTGTCGCTACCCGAGCCGGGCACGAAGCGGTCGTCGAAAGCGCCTCCGACGATGGTATCGTTGAGCTGTG
>JBFWQN010000150.1:0-10586 GCA_050249405.1 Hyphomicrobiaceae bacterium
GTAGGTCTGCTTGTTGCAGGGCGGGGTCACTCGATCGCCTGGATAGGTGGCGATGATCTCGGGGACGGGATGCGAGAAGCCGTCCCGCTTCGACGCCTTGAAGATGAAGCCCTGCTGCACGCCCTGGTGGTCGCACTTCCGCATGTGGACCTTGCCCTTGATGTCGTCGATGGTGAGCTCCTCGAGCGCCGGGCGCAGCTTTTCCGCCTCGATGCCGCCGGCCTTGATGATGCCGGCCTCGAACACCTTCTGGCACTGCCACTGCTCGCCCTCGAACTGATCGGGCACCAGCCCGCCGTGCTCCTTCTTCCAGAGCTCGACGAACTCCTTGTTCTTCGGATTGTCCACGGTGAAGGCATAGCGGGCCGACGCGATGACGCCGAGGCAGGCGTCGCCGACAGCGCGCATCGCCGACAGCTCGAGCTGCTCGGAAAGCAGCGCCATCTTGGAGGCGAGCTGGTACTGCGCGGCCTGGGCCAGGAAGGCGTTGTTGTCGTCGCCGGCGAGCACCAGGTAGACGGCGTCGGCGCCGGACTGGCGAATCTTGGTGACGTAGGTCGAGTAGTCCTTGGTGCCGGTCGGCGAGAACACCTTGCCGATGAACTCGCGGCCCATCTTCTTCACCTCGTTCTCGAAGACCTGGATGCTGTTGTGTCCCCAGGCGTAGTCGAGGCCGAGCGCGTAGAATTTCTTGAACTTCGAGTCCTTCAGGTAGAGCGAGACGGCGCGTGTGCCCATCGGGCCCGACGTGTTGGCACGAAAGAAGTTGGGCACGAAGCTTTCGGCCGTGAGCCGCCCGTCGCCGTTGTCCGACGAGATGAAGATGGCATTCCACTCGGCCAGCTTCGGCACGACGGCCAGCGCCTCGGAGGAGAGCGTGATGCCGGTGAAGAGCCGGCAATCGTGCCGCTCCACCATCTCCTGCGCCTTGCGCACGCAGGCCGCCGGGTTGCCCGCCGTGTCCTCGATCAGCAGCTCGATCTTGCGGCCGATCAGCCCGCCCTTCTCGTTGGTGAGCTTGGCCCAGAGCTCGGCGCCGCGCTTCTGCTGCTGGCCGACCGAGCCGAGCGGTCCGGTGAGCGCCAGCGGCATGCCGATCTTGATGGCTTTGCCGGCCTGCGCTTGCGCGCTCGTCCAGATGAAAGGCGAGGCGACGGCGGCGCTCGCACCGGCGAGAACGGTCCGGCGCGTCGGGCGGATTGAGGCAGTCATTGGGCTCCACTCCCTGGTCGTGCCGCTTGTTGCAGCGCGGCTCTTGCGGCAAAGCTAGCGAGGGCCAGCCCGCGAGGCAACAGAGCATCTGCAGGCCCGAGGCCCTAGGCCCGCGAGCAGAGGAGGACGGCACATGCATGTCGTGGTCGAATTCCTGGAGGCCCGTCCCGAGCACGTGGCCGTGGTGCGCGCCGCGCTGTTGATGCTGGCACGCCAGAGTCTGGAGGGCCGCCACTGTCGCCAGCTCGATATCGCAGCCGATCCGCTCGAGCCCGCCTCGTTCCTGGTCTATCGCGTCTACGCGGACGAGGCGGCCTTCGAGAGGCACCGCGAGATGCCCGAGCACGAGGCGATGGAGCGCACGCTCGAGCCCTGGCTCGCCCATCGCCGCCGGCTCGGCTACGAGCTGATCTCCGAGCACGGACAGGCGTGAGGTGTGCTGGTCGCGGCTTCGCTGCCGCCGGCGAGGTGATAATATGCTGTCGGCTGCACGAGCCCGGCCGGTCCGGACGATGGCATGCCCGCGGGAGGCACCCCAGAGGAGGGACCATGAGGGGAGCAGGAACGATCGCGCTCCTACTGTTGCTCGTTTCGGGGCTCGTGGGGGCCATCGGTCTGCCGCCGGCCTGGGCCGAAACGCGGCTGGCGCTGGTGATCGGCAACAGCGCCTACCGGCACACGACGGCGCTCGACAATCCACAGCACGATGCCCGCGACATGGCGGCGGCGCTGGAGCGGACGGGGTTCGAGGTGATCGTTGCGACCGACGCCGACAAGCGGCAGATGGACGGTGCCTTGCGTGCTTTCGCCGAGAAGCTGGCACGAGCCGACGTGGCGCTGTTCTTCTACGCCGGCCACGGCCTGCAGGTCGGCGCCGAGAACTGGCTGGTGCCGGTCGATGCACGCCTCGCCACCCAGCGCGACCTCGAGTTCGAGGCCATGAGGCTCGATTTCGTGCTGCGCCAGATGGAAATCGACCGCGACGGCAAGACGAGCATCGTCATGCTCGACGCCTGCCGCGATAATCCGCTGTCGCGCAGTCTGGCGCGCAGCATGGGCACGCGCTCGACGGCCGTCGGCCGGGGTCTCGCGGCGGCTTCCACGGGCGTTGGCACATTCATCGCCTACGCGACACAACCGGGTAACGTGGCGCTCGACGGCGACGGCCGCAACTCGCCGTTCACCAGGGCGCTGCTCGCCAATCTCGGCTCACGCGGGCGCAACATCAACGCGACCATGATCGAGGTGAGGAAGGCCGTCATCGCCGCGACCGGCGGCAAGCAGGTGCCGTGGGACCATTCGGCGCTGACGGGCGACTTCTATTTCGTGCCGGGCGACGTGCAGGCAGGCTCGCAGGTTGCGGCGCCCGCGGCCAGGAGCGGCGACGTCGAGGCGCTGACGGCACGGCTGAAGGCGCTCGAGGAGGCCGAGCGGCGGCGGCAGACGGCGTCGGCCGATCGCGCAGGCCAAGGCGCGGGCACGCAAGCCGCCAATGCCGAGGCAGTGGCGCAGCTCGCGGAGGCGCGTGCCCGGCTCGCTGTGGCCGAGGACCAGTCGAGGTCGCTGCAGACGCAGCTGCTTGAGGCGCGGCGCAGCGAGGGGCTGGCCCGCGATCCGGCCGAGAGGCAGCGGCTGCAACAAGCATCGATCAAGATCCAGATGGAGATGACCCGGGCCTCGCTCACCGCAAAGAAGCTCCGTGAGCAGGTCGCGGCGCTGTCGCCCGCGGTCGCTGCGAGGAAGTCCGCGGACGCGGCCGGCGCCCGTCCCGGCCCCGCCGAAGGCCGCCCCTTCGACGTGACCGCCGGCCACAGGCGCGCGGGCACGGTGCTCGCCGATGCACCGGGCGGGGCGGCCGATTGCGAGAGCCGCTGCCGAGGCGACGAGCGGTGTCTCGCCTACAATCTGTCGCGTGACGGGTCGTGCGAGCTCCTCGGCGAGGTCGTGCACACGGTTGCCGCCTCCGCCTGGCAGACCGGCGAGCGACCGTGCCGAATGCTGGGCATCGGCTTGACAGAGCCGGTGGCGCTCGCCGTGGGCATGAAGCTGTGCAACGGCCTCGGCGCCAACCGGGCGTCCGTCGAGCGGATCACCGATCGCGCCGTCGCCTTCACGGTCCAGGGCGGTCGCGACTTCACCTGCACGCCGGAGAATGTCTGCCAGTTCGATTGGCCAGGGGCACCGTCACCCTATTTTCGCGTGGTTATCGAGGAGGCGCGCGACGGCCGGCCGACCAGTGCACGGATGGTGCCAAGGCGCTGACGCCGATGGGTTGTTGTCGGACGACCCTGGCTCCGCTAACGGTTGAGGCGGTGAAGATCGTCCGGGGGGGTGAGCTCGATGCGCCGACTGTGGCTGGTTCCAGTTCTGCTGTTGGTCGTGTCCGTCGAAGCTGCAGCTCAGCAGCCCTCTGGTAGTCCTGCCGGTGCGCTGGCGCCGCGAGCTGCGCTGCCGTCGGCTGCCCCGGCCGCCGCGTCTGCCCAAGCGCCCTTGATGGCCATCGTCGGCGATGGACTGTTCGAGCTGCGGCAGGGCCGATCAGTGGACCTCACCAGGAAGGAGGTTTTGATGACCTTCGTCCGGCAACAGACCCCCGAAAGTCTTGCCGCAGGGCAAATCTCCCTACAGATTGTGGGGGTTGGACTGCATTTGAAAGTCGGGGACCGTCTGGATCTGAAACGCTGGCCCTACACGAGCAAGCTGATGGCCGACAAGGACAGCTGCTATCTGGATCTTATCGATGTCGTCAGCCCAAAGGGCGCGCCGGCCACTGCCAATTTCCGTTTCACGTGCCTCTGATCGAGCAGCCGGCTTCCCACGGGGTTCATTGGATCATGCGTTCTACCTTCGTCATCGGAGCCTTGGTCGCACTCCTCTCCGGCGCGCTTGCGGGCGCCGCGCACGCCCAGGCGACGCGTCCCGCTCCCGGTGCGGGCCTCGCCCGCATCGACGACGGTGTCTTCGAGCTGCGACAGGGCAGCTCCGTCGACCTCACGCGGCATGCCATTCTTCTGACCGTGAAGGCCGAGCAGAGCCCGAGGAGCATCGAGCGCGGGCAATTCAGTGTGCTCGTTGCCGGCCAGCAGGTCGTCACCGAGCCGGGCCGTCGCATCGATCTCAAACGTCAGCGTGGCCTCGATCGCCAGCTGAAGGAGCTCGACCACTGCATCCTCGACGTGGTGGGGTTCGTCGCACCCAAGGGAGCACCGGCGACGGCGACGTTCCGATTGAGCTGCATCTGATGCTGGCTGCGGCACTTGCCGATAGGGGATGGCTGACAGCACAGGGCCGGCTTGGCTAAGCTCGCTCCCGGATCAGTCGAAACCCGGAGGACGCCTTGCGCCAAGCCCTCGAGCAGGAGACCGCCGGCCTCGCCGATGCCTGGCGCGCCGATCGCGCCACCTGGGATCACGTCGGTCCCATTCGCTGGCCGGACGGCAACCGCATCGCCGTCAATTTCACCGCCGACTTCGACGCCATGCTGCTGCGCCGCCTCAACGACGAGCCGGCCGAGCAGCTCGCCAAGGGCGAGTTCGGCGGTCGCGTCGGCATCTGGCGGCTGATCGAGCTGTTCGACAGCCACCACATGAAGGCGACCTTCTTCATTCCGGGCCGCATCTGCGAGCTCTATCCGCGCGCCGTGAAAGCCTGCGCCGCGAGCGGGCACGAGGTCGCCGACCACATGTGGGAGCATCGGGTGCCGCAGGACGCGCAGCTCGAGCGCGACCACCTCGACAAGGCAACCCGCGCGCTGACCGAGCTCACCGGCAAGCGCCCCATCGGCACGCGCAGCTGGCACACGTCCGAGGCGCTGGTCGAGCAGGGCTATCTCTATCGCAGCCACGGCTCCGACGCGCATGGCCCCACCTGGAGCCACGACGGCACGGGCAATCACCGTCTCGTCGAGCTGCCGTTCCACTACGCCATCGACGACGCGATGTACTACTCGTTCGCCTGGTACAAGAGCGCCACCAGCGAGCAGCGCCTGTCCGACCCCGATCGGGTGATGGAGATGTGGTGGGCTGCTTTCGAGCAGCAGTACCGGGCCGGCGGCTATCTCAACGTCTGCCTGCACCCCTTCGTCTCGGGTCGTGCCTTGCGCATCGCCATGCTCGACCGCCTCATCACGCGCATGAAGGAGCTGCCGGGCGTGTGGCTATCCTCATGCGAGGACGTCGCTCGGCACGTGCTTGCGACGTGCCCCGCGCCGGCCGCCGCGCGCTGAAACTCGGAGAGCCAAATGCCCTGGAAAGAGCGCTACACGGTCTCGGACGAGGTGAGCCTGAAGGACAGCGCGTTGTGCTGGCCCGACAACCTTCGGATGGGCGCCCACATCACCGTGGCTGTGAGCCCGGCATCGGGGCCGGACGGAATCACTGCAGCCGACCTGGAATCCTCGCAAGGCCGCTTCTGCCTGACCGAGGGGCTCGACCTCGTGATGGACCTGCTGGCACGGCACGGGCTGAAAGCCACATTCGCAGTGCCCGCCCTCGTGGCCGAGATCATTCCCGATCGTCTTCGCGCCATCGCCTCGGCAGGGCACGAGATTGCAGCTCTCGGACTGCGCCACGAGGACACGAGCCGCATGGGCCCGGAGGAGGAGCGCGAGCGGATGGCACTCGCGACCGAGATTCTGGCGCGCGTCGTCGGAATGCGTCCCCGGGGCTGGTATTGCCTTTCGCGGCAGAAGGACCGCTACGCGGGCGGTGCCACGAGCCCGCACACGGTGGATCTCGTGCGCGAGGCGGGCTACGGCTGGCTCGGCAACGGCATGGCCGACGATATTCCATATTATACCGTCACTGATTTCGCCTCGCGCCGCGCGCTGCTGACGATGCCCTATTATTATCACCTCGACGACCAGTATTTCTCCCTGTTTCCCGTGGCGGGGACGGGCCTTGAGAACCCCGACATGCTGGCGCGCAATTGGCGCGGCGAGTTCGATGCACAGTACAGGCGCGGGCGCTTTTTCTCGATGGTGCTGCATCCGCAGCACGCAGGCTTCGGCCACAGGCTGGAGTTGACCGATCGCTTTCTCGCACACATGGCGAGCCGCCCGGATGTCTGGGTGGCGACCGGATCGGAGATCGCGTCGCATTGGCAGCAGCACTTCCCGGCCGAGACGCACCTCGAGCTCGAGCCGGAGGTGTGGAAGGACTACGAGGGCAGTCTGAGCTGATTTCCAAGAATAACTCTCATTTGTAATCAAAGGTGCGCATGAAGCTCGAAAAATTTATTGTTCAATTGGCGCCGGCAAGGCTTTTTCAGGATATCAATCGAAATTGGTTCCAAGGCGCCAATTTCAATTGGCTGAGCGTCGATCTCGGCTTGACGCCGCGGCCCGGAACGGAGCAGTCGATCCTCGACGAGGTTGGCAGCTACGGCAGGCAGCTCGGCAGGATGGGCGACGTCGTCGAGATTCTGTTGAGGCATCTCGACCGGAGCAAGCTCACGGACGACGAGCGGGATGCTATCGCGGTGTTCGAGGGCCAGCAGGCGCATATCCGCCGGATCAAGCGGCGCGAGCAGGGCAAGGCGTAGCCGCTCCGGCGTATCGGACGGTCCATCGCTCTCCTCGTTGTCCGGCACGGCCTGCCGGTGGCAAGATCGGCGAGAGCCAGCGAGGAGCCCCCCATGCCCATGACCGTCATCGACCATGCGAGCCAGCCGCGCGATCCGTGGCGGCAGGGTGTGCTGACCCGCATGGTGGCCTCGGCGAAGGTGGGCACGGCCCAGCTCTGCGTCTTCGAGCAATGGTGCGAGCCGGGGCTGGGAGCGCCGCCCCATCTGCATGCCGTCGAGGAGATCCTGACCGTGCTCGAGGGCGAGGCCGAGGTTTTCCTCGAGGACGAGCGCCGCCGCGTGACGGCGGGGCAATCCGTGGTCATTCTCGCAGGGCGCAAGCACGGCTTCACGAATTGCGGTAGCGGGACGCTCCGCGTGCAGGCGATCCTGGCGAGCCCCGTGTTCGAGGCGGCCTACGACGATGCCCGCGAGACCCCTCGGCGCTGGCTGCCGTGACCGCCGGCCGCGGCTGCGGCAGGACGCGGATGGTGGCGGGCGCCGAGCTGGCGTAGGACTGCGCAGCGAATCGTCAAAAACGTCTCGGGGACATTTCATGGGCGTCACGCGCCGCGATGCAGTGCGGGGAGCGGCAGCGGTCGGGCTCGGCACGGTCGCCGGATTGTCGCCGGGCGACGAGGCCGAGGCGCAGTCGCGGCGCCGCTCGCCGTCCCGCTCCGCACAGGCTGCTCCGGTCGCCACGCTGCTGCTCGTCAACGACATCTACAAGTTGGCCGAGGTCGATGGGCGCGGCGGCTTTGCCCGGCTCGCCACCATCGCAAGGGCCGAGCGCGCCAAGGGCGTGCCCGTTCTCTATGCCCACGCAGGCGACATGTTCTCGCCGTCGCTGATGTCGGGCTTCGACCAGGGCGCGCACACGGTCGAGTTGTTGAACGTGGTGCCGCCGGACGTGTTCGTGCCGGGCAATCACGAGTTCGATTTCGGTCCGGCGGAGTATGCGAAGCGGCGGACCGAATCGAAATTCCCCTATTTTGCGGCCAACCTGCGCCGGGCTGACGGCACGCTGCTGCCCGGTCACGAGGATCGGCGCATCTTCACGCTCGGGCCGCTCAAGGTCGGGGTTTTCGGCGTGGCCCTGGCCACGAGCCCGCTGATGTCGCAGACCGGCGACCTCAAATTCCTCGACGAAATGGAGACCGTGCGCGCTCAGCGCAAGGCACTGAAGGAGGAAGGCGCCGATCTGTTGGTTGCCGTCACGCACACCGACTTCACGCGCGATCTCGAGATCATGCGGTCGGGGCTCGTCGATATCCTGCTCACCGGCCATGACCACGACCTGCGCCTCGTCTACGACAACCGCATCGTGATGGCGGAGAGCGGCGAGGAGGGGCAGTACGTCACCGCCATCGATATTCACGCGACCATCACCGAGACCGGCGGCAAGCGGAAGGTGGACTGGCGGCCGACGTTCCGCATCATCGATTCGGCCAGTGTCGTGCCGGATCCTGCGACGCTCGCCATCGTGCGGCGCTACGAGGCGATGCTCGGGGCCGAGCTCGACGTGGCCATCGGCAAGGCGGTGGGCGAGCTCGACTCGCGCTCCTCCACCGTGCGCTCGGAGGAGGCCGCGATGGGCAATCTCATCGCGGATGCGATCCGTGAGGCGCACGGCGCCGCCATCGCCATCACCAACGGTGGCTCGATCCGCGGCAACCGTCTCTATCCGGCGGGCCATGTGATCACCCGGCGCGACATCCTGAGCGAGCTGCCATTCGGCAATCGGACCGTGCTCGTCGAGATCAGCGGCCAGGACGTGAAGGACGCGCTCGAGAACGGCGTCTCGGACCGGGACAACCGGGGCGGGCGCTTTCCCCACGTGTCGGGCCTGCGGCTCAAGGTCGACGAGAGTGCGCCGCCCGGACAGCGGGTGACGGCCATCGAGCACGCCGGCAAGCCGCTCGACATGCACGCCAGGTACACGGTCGCCTCGAACGATTTCCTGCTGGCTGGAAACGACGGATACGGCGCCCTCCGGCGCGGACGCATTCTCGTCGGGAAGACGGACGGCAAAATCCTGGCCAACATCGTCATGGCCTATGTACGCGCCCGCGGCACCGTCGAGGGCAAGCCGGATGGGCGCCTCACGCTGAAACGATAGTGCCGGCCGCGCCCTGCGGGCATGCTACCGGCAGCCGAGCGCTTTCTCCTGCGCCGCGAGCGCATCGACGAGAGTCCGATCGGCCGGGCTCATGGCCGCCCGTGCAGCAGCTTGATCGCGCGAGCAACCCTGGTTGCCGAACACCTGCTGGCCTTTCGTCGTCGTGAAGCAGTAGCCGTGCCGGTGCCAGATCGCATTGCGGCGCTGCCAGATCGAGTCGCAGCTCTCGACAGAGGGCGCGGCTTGAGGGGGAGGCTTCGGCAGCCCGGCGGCGACGGGCACGCCCACGGTGCGGCAGCACCGGATCCAGTTGCCGTGCGCCCAGCCCGTGCTTCCGTCGAGGAGCTGCACGCGGCGCCAGTCGCCGCTCGATTCGAGGATCTGCAGCAGCGTATCCGGTCCCATCGTGGCAATGCGCGGTCCGTCCGGTCCGGGGCGCCCACGCAAGGCGAGGAAGTTGTCGCCGCTCGGGTCGAGGCCGGTGACGTAGGCATAGCTGCGCTGGACGACCGGAGAGCGTGGGGCCTCGGGCACGGGGGCGCTCGCCACGCGGGGTGCCGGCGGTCTCGCCACCGAGGGCGAGGCGGTGGTTGGCGCGGCGGTAGCGACTTCGGCAAAGCTCATCTCCTCGATCAGTGAGGAGTTTTCCCAGGGGATTTGCTGCTCGGCCGTCGCGCGCTGCACGTCGACCCGGACGCGTCGCATGACGGCATGAACGTCGGCGGCCGCATCGGCCATGTGCCTGATCAGCGCCTCGGTGAACGGGCTGTTGCGACCGCGCCCGTCGAGGGCGACGTTTCCCGGCTGCGTCGAGTAGGCGATGAACGAGCCGACGCCCGCGTAGACGCGCGCGAGGCCCTGGCCGAGCCCGGCGGAGCGCGTCGCTCCGGTCTCGGCAAGCTTCTCGCCGAACGGATTGTTGCGGCAGGCATCGAGAATGACGAGACGGGTCCGCGTTCCCCGCGACAGGTCGGCGATCAGCGCGTTCAGCGGAACGAGCCGGGTTCTGGCGTCGGCCTCGCTGCCGACCGTGGCATCGACGGGAAAGAGATAGTTCTCGCCGCCGATCTGCAACCCGTGACCGGCGAAGTAGAGGAGCGCCACGTCATCGCTGCGGAGCGTGGCGGCGAAGGCCTGGAAGCTCTGCAGGAACTGCGCACGGCCGAGATCGATGCCGAGCGTCACCTTGTAGCCGATGGCCTCGAGACGGCGGGCGAGGTCGCGGGCGTCGTTGGCGGGGTTCGGCAGGTGCGGCGCACTGGCGTAGGCCGAGTTGCCGACCACGAAGGCTCGGCGCGCCGCAAGCGCCTCGCAGGTCCCGCAGACCATGCCGAGAAAGGCCACGAGCAGCGTGGCAAGGAAAGCTCTGCAGGCAACGTCTCGCATGCGTGCCCCCGACTGCCGACGAGCTATGACATAGCGCTTATCCAGAAGAGCTGCCACAGGCGAGCAGCGACCGGAGCAGCACCGGCCCCAGGCTCAACCGGCGACGCCGGCCAGCCGGGCGCGGGCCAGCGTGCGCTCGGCCATCAGCGCGATATCGACGGCGACGAACTCGCCATCCACGTAGGCGGTGCCACGTCCTTCGGCACGGGCGGTCTCGTAGGCGGCGATCAGGCGGAGGGCTCGGGCGATCTCGGCCGGGGCCGGCGTGAACACCTCGTTGGCGGCGGCGATCTGGCTGGGATGGAAG
>JBFWQN010000151.1:0-10525 GCA_050249405.1 Hyphomicrobiaceae bacterium
GGCTCGAGCTCCGGTCCCATGCCGCTCTCCCTGCCGCTGTGCAATGGCCTGCTTCCACAGCATGAACGGCCGCGAAGCGCCGCACAACAGGGCTGCGAGCGATCAGGGTGCCTCGTGCGGGCGGCTCTCGGGTAGGCGGCCGAACATCCGGACCACAACCCCGACGACGAGGAACGTGGCGATGAGGCCGACCAGCGCGCCGGTGACCGGGTCGGGGACGAGGAGCATGGCACCACGCACCACCCAGGCGCCGGACACGACCAGACCGCCGACGAGCAGCAGCGCGAGCGCGGTCGCGATGGCATCACTGCCGAGCGTGCTGCTCGGCGGCGCGGCGCGCAGCGTGCGCGCTCCCATCCAGAGCCCTACCGAAATGGCGGCAGCTCCGCCAAGACCGATGACGAGATCGAGAATGGCACCTTGCACGACGTCCTCCCCAGCCTTGCCGCCGGACGAGGCAGAGGCCCGCGGCGCTTGACCGGACGAGGGTAGGGGAGCGCGCACGCCGCCGGTCAGTAAAGTCGGAGGCCATTATCGTAAAAGTTGCGTAATCGCGGTGATTTACAGCCGGCTAGCTGCTGGTCTGCTCCTCGACGGCCTCTGGAGCGCACAGCCGGTAGCCGACGCCGAGCTCGGTCTGCAGGAGCGCCGGCCGGGCGGGATCGGCTTCGATCTTGTGGCGTGTCTTGCGCACGAGGATGCGCAGATAGTGCGAGGCGTCGGTATGGGCGACGCCCCAGATCTCGCGCAGGAGATGCTGGTGCGTGACCACCTTCCCCGAATGCTGGGCGAGGACCTCCAGCAGCCGGTACTCCTTGGGCGTCGCCTGCACCGGCCGGCCCGACACGGTGACACGTCGCTGCGCGAGGTCGATCGTCAGGGGCCCGAGCGTCACGACCGGTTGCAGCCCGGCGCCCGGCGCCTTGCGGCGCAGCGCCGCCCGGGCGCGCGCCAGCAGCTCCGCCATGCCGAACGGCTTCACGACATAGTCGTCGGCACCGAGATCGAGCACGCGAACCTTCTCCCCCTCGTGGAAGCGTGCCGAGACGACGATGATGGGCACGGTCGACCACGAGCGCACGCGCTCGATCACGTGCGTCCCGTCGTGATCGGGCAGGCCGAGATCGACCACGACCAGATCGAACGCCTTCAGCGTCGCCATGCGTACGCCGCCGACGGCCGTCTCCGCCTCGTCGACATCGAGGCCTTCCAGCTCGAAGCCGGCACGCAGGAAACGGCGCATTTGCAGCTCGTCCTCCACCAGGAGGACGGTTTGTCTAGTGCTCATCGCTCTCTCCAGGCTCGGCAAGGCTGTGCTCGGTCGCAGCAGGAAGGTGCACGGTCACGCGGGTGCCGGCCGTGTCCTCGCGCGGGGCCGCCGTGATGCGCCCCTTGCAGGCCGCAACGAAGGCGCTCGCGATCCACAGCCCAAGACCGGTGCCGCGCGTCCGGTCGCGAACACGCGGGCCACGGTAGAATTTCTCGAAGATGCGCATTGCCTCGCCCGGCTCGAGCCCCACGCCGGCATCCTCGACGCAGATGGCGATCTCGTCGCCGTCGGCCCGGGCGAGGATGCGGATCGGTGAGCCCGGGTCCGAGTAGCGGGCGGCGTTGTCGAGAATGAGTCCGAGCGCGCTGCTCGCCATCGCAGGATCGGCGTGCACGAGAGGCAGGTCGGCACCGCAATCGACCTCGAGGGGGTGCCCGGCAAGCTCGCGCCGGCGCGCCTCCACCACGGCGTTGACGAGATCGGCGGGCTCGATCGACGCTGCCTCTGGTTTCAGCCGCGCGCCGCTCAGGGTTGCCGCATCCAGCATCTTCTGGATGTCGCCGTTGAGCCGCTCGGCCTCCGATACGACGATCTGCGCCAGGCTGGCGAGGCGCTCGTCGGATGCGACGGCAGACGTGCGTGCCATGACCGACGCGGCGCCGAGGATCGAGGCGAGCGGCGTCCGCAGGCTGTGCGAGGCCGTGCCGATGATCGCCTCTCGCAGGGCCTCCGACTGCCGGCGCATCTCGGCCTCGGCCACGGTGCTCGCCAGGTCGAGGCGCTCCAGCGAGGCAGCTGCCTCGTCGAGAAGCGCGTCGGCTTGCGCCCGCACCGTCGCGATGTGGGGCCGTGCCGTGACATCGAGCTCCACCACCAGCACGCCCGGCGAGCGGGCATTGCGCGAGAACGGCCTGAGCAGCCAGTTGCGTCCGCCTGGCCCCTCCGACACGAGCATGCTGCTCGCCGTCGCCTTGCCCTCCCGCAAGGCCAGGACGGCCCGTCGCACCGCCTCGGGAAGGCGGCCGAGAACGCTGGCCGCGTCGGGGCGCCGCTCCTCGTCGTCCAGGGTGATCACGGAGACGTGCCGGCCGACGAGCGCGCTCGCGTGCTCCTGGATGGCGGCGACGATGGCGTCGGGGCCGCTCGCAGAGGCGAGCTTGCGCGTGAAGGCGTAGAGCAGCTCGAGCTGCCGGTAGCTTCGCGCCGCCGTAACCGCATGCGTCTGTGCCGTGGCGGACAGCTGGCTCGTGATGGCAGCCACGACGACGAACACCGCGAGCGCGACCGCATCCTCGGGATTGAGAACACGCAGGCTGTAGATCGGCGGATAGATGAAATAGGCGGAGATCGTCATTCCACTCGCGGCCGCGGCAAGGCCGGCCGAAAGCCCGAAGCGGGTTGCAGCAACGATCACGGGAACGAGGAAGATGATGTGGACATCGGATGTGCGCAGCAGCACTTGAACGGCGATCGCCACCGGCAGCATGGCCACCGAGCAGAGAATGCCGGCGAGAATGCGTTTCGAGAGCACCACGGCGAGGTTGGGCCGCTCGGCCTGACCGAGACCGATTCCCAGCCGTGGTAGATCCTGCGTTATGGACTTCATGAAGTGTCGCTGCTCGGGGCTGCATCGTCGGGAGTGGGACTCGACGCTCCTAGCTATCACCGGGCTTTCCCATAGGCGAATCGCCGGAAGCCCGGGCGCACGACGCCGTTTGCTCACAGTACGTCGCCTGGGCTAGGCTCCGCGCCGGGCCCCGGCCGGGGACGCGACAATGGCCAAAGGGGCCTCCGCAGGAAAGCGGATGCAGCCTTGCTTGGCCAGATTTATCGAGAAATATCAAATACCAAGCAAGGGAGATTGATCGTGCTTCTTCGACTGGACGCAGGCCTTCGGACGGCCTGTCTGGCGGCGGCAGTGACTGCATTCGCGCTGCCCGCGGCGGCGCAGGACGTGAAGCTGCCGCAGACACTGACGTTCACGGCCTACGATACCGGCACGTCCGGCTTCAACATCACGGTCGCCCTCGGCAAGGCATTCAAGGAGAAGTTCAATACCGACGTGCGCGTGCTCCCCGCCGGCAACGACGTGGCGCGCCTCGCCCCGATGCGCGGCGGCCGTGCGCAGCTCTCGGCCATGGGCGTCGGCATCTATTTCGCGCAGGAGGGCGTGCTCGAGTTCGCGACGAAGGAGTGGGGCCCACAGCCGCTGCAGCTCCTGCTCGCCTCCAACGACTGCAACGGGCTTTCGATGGCCGTGGCCGCCGACACCGGCGTCAAACAGATGAAGGACCTCAAGGGCAAGCGCATCGCCGTGGTGGTGGGCTCGCCGGCGCTCACGCAGAACGCGCTCGGCCTGCTGGCCTTCGGCGGCCTCACGGCCAGCGACGTGAAGCTCGTCGAGTTCGCCTCCAACGCCGCCATGTTCAAGGGCATGCTGGCGAACGAGGCCGATGCCGCCGCCACCTCGACGCTGAACCCGCTCGCCCGCGAGGTGGAGACCAGCCCGCGTGGCCTCATCTGGCCGCCCGCTCCGCACGCCGACGATGCCGGCTGGGCGCGGCTGCGTAAGATCGCCCCCTATTTCGCCAAGCACAAGGCAACCTGCGGCGCTGCCGGCCTGTCGCCCGCCAATCCGGTCGAGCTGCCGGCCTACCCCTACCCCCTCTACATGGCCTACGCGTCGTTGGCGGACGACCTCGTCTACAACGCCACCAAGGCCATGATCCTCGGCTTCGACGCCTACAAGGACGGCGCTCCCGGCGCCGCCGGTCTCGCGCTCTCGGCCCAGAACTTCCAATGGGCGGTGCCGTATCATCCGGGCGCCGTGAAGGCGATCAAGGAGGCCGGCAAGTGGACGGACGCCTTCGAGGCGCACAATCAGAAGCTCATCGCGCGCCAGAAGGTGCTCGCTGACACCTGGGCCGCCTATACGAAGGCGAGCCCGCCCGACGACAAGGACGGCTTCCGCAAGGGCTGGATGACTGCGCGCAAGAAGGCGCTCGAGACCGCCGGTATGGACGCGGTCTTCGAATAGCGCCAGACTGGCCGGCGACCGGCCCTCCGGCAGAAGAGGGCCGTCGCCAGGCGGGAGGAATTCGATGATCGGAAAGACAGTGCGAGCGGCCCTGTTGGCCGCCGCGTCGGCGGCCGGGCTCGCGGCTGCGGGCACAGGCGCCTTCGGCAAGGACGTCGAGCTGCCGGCCACCATGACGCTCACGGCCTACGACACCGGATCGTCGGGCTTCAACATTGCAGTGGCCGTCGGCAAAGTGATCAAGGACCGCTACGGCAGCGACGTTCGCGTGCTGCCGGCCGGCAACGATGTCGCCCGCCACGCGCCGCTCAAGGCCGGTCGCGCGCAAGCCTCGGTCACCGGAATCGGCGCCTACTTCGCGCAGGAAGGGGTTTTCGAGTTCGCCACGAAGGACTGGGGCCCGCAGGCGATGCAGATGCTGCTCGCCTCGCTCGACTGCAACGCGCTCTCGATCGGCATTGCCAACGACTTCGGCGCCAAGACCATCGCCGATTTGAAGGGCCGCCGCATCGGCAATGTGGTCGGCTCCGCGGCGCTCAACCAGAACATGGCGGCGATGCTGGCCTTCGGCGGCCTGACGATGGCCGACGTCAAGATTTCGGAGTTCGCGAGCTACGGGGCGCTCTGGAAGGGCGTTGCCAACAATGAGATCGACGCGGGTGTCGCCTCCAACATCTCGGGCCAGGCCAAGGAGGTGGAAAGCTCGCCGCGCGGCCTGTTCTATCCGGTGATGCCGCACACGGACACGGCCTCGTGGCAGCGGGTCGCCAAGGCTGGGCCCTACTTCGTCCGGCACTTCAGCACCTGCGGGATATCCGCGTCGAAGGAAAAGCCGCTCGAGACCTCGTCGTATCCGTACCCGATCGTCGCTGTCTACGCCTCGCAGCCTGCCGCGTTCGTCTACAGCCTCGCGAAGGCTCTGGTCGACGGCTACGACGCCTACAAGGATGCGGTGCCGGGAGCCTCGGGCCTCGATCCCAAGCGGCAGAACTTCCAGTGGGTGCTGCCCGTGCATCCGGCGGCCGTCGAGGCCTTCCGTGAGGCGAAGGTGTGGAAGGACGCCGACGAGACCCACAACCAGAGGCTCCTCGCCCGCCAGAGGACGCTCGCCGACGCCTGGGCCGTGTTCACGAAGGCCAGCCCGCCCGACGACAAGGACGGGTTCCGCAAGGCCTGGATGGCAGCGCGCAAGACCGCGCTCACCAAGGCCGGCCTGGACGCCATCTTCGAATGACGCCCGCCATGCTGTCGCTCACGACGCCCCCGCACACAGCTGAAACGTTCAAACTGCAGAGAAAAGCCTCCATGCCGTCAGCTTTCGCCGTCCCCCTCCGCCAGTCCCTCACCCTCGCCGCCTTGCTGACCGCTGCCGTCCTTCCCATGGCCCGTGCCCAGGCCGAGGACGTGAAGCTTCCCCAGACGATGACCTTCACGGCCTATGACACAGGCACCTCGGGCTTCAACATCACGGTCGCCGTCGGCAAGGCGCTCAAGGAGAAGTACGGCACCGACGTGCGCGTCCTGCCGGCCGGCAACGACGTCGCCCGCCTCGCGCCCGTCAAGGCCAAGCGCGCCCAGGTGTCGGCAATGGGCATGGGCATCTACTTCGCGCAGGAGGCCGTGCTCGAGTTCGCGGTGAAGGAGTGGGGACCGCAGCCGCTGCAGGTGCTGCTCTCCTCGATCGACTGCAACGGCGGAAACCTCGGCATCGCCGCCGATACGGGCGCCAAGGAGCTGAAGGACCTCAAGGGCAAGCGGGTCGGTTTCGTGGTGGGCTCGCCCGCGCTCAACCAGAACGCACTCGCCATGCTGGCCTTCGCGGGGCTCACGAAGGACGACGTCAAGATCGTCGAGTTCGCGAGCTACGGCGCCATGTGGAAAGGTCTCGTCAACAACGACGTCGACGCCGCGTTCGGCTCGACCATCACCGGGCCGGCCAAGGAGGCCGAGACCAGCCCCCGCGGCCTCGTCTGGCCGTCGCTGCCCTTCGACGACAAGGCCGGCTGGGAGCGCGTGAAGAAGATCAGCCCGTTCTTCTTCCAGCACACTGTGACGTGCGGCGCCGCAGGCCTGTCGCCGAAAACGCCGAAGCAGATGGGCAACTTCCCGTACCCTGTCTACATGGTCTATGCCGGCACGCCGGAGGCCGAGGCGTACGCCGTCACCAAGGCCATGATCGCCAGCTACGACGCCTACAAGGACGGTGCCCCCGGCGCCTCCGGCCTCGACGTCAAGCTGCAGACCACCCAGTGGTCGGTGCCGTTCCACCCGGGTGCCGCCAAGGCGCTCAAGGAGGCCGGCAAGTGGTCCGACGCCGACGAGGCGCACAACCAGGGCCTCATCAAGCGCCAGAAGCTGCTTGCCGACGCCTGGGAGGCCTTCCTCAAGACCAGCCCGCCCGCCGACAAGGACGCCTTCCGCACGGCGTGGATGGGCGCACGCAAGGCCGCCCTCGAGAAGGCCGGCATGCCCGTCGTCTTCGAATAGACCGGAACTTGCAGCGGCGACCCGCCAATTGAGATGGAAGTGAACATGCTCTCACGTCATTGCTCTGCTCCCGGATTGGCGCTGCTCCTCGCCACGGCGGCATGTCTCGGCACGACGGCTGCCGGGGCGCAGGAGGTCAAGCTTCCCCCCGCGCTCACGTTCACCGCCTACGACACGGGATCTTCGGGCTTCAACATCGCCGTCGCCGTCGGCAAGGGCCTGAAGGACAAGCACGGCACCGACCTGCGCGTGCTGCCAGCCGGCAACGACGTCGCACGCCTCGGACCGCTGAAGGCCGGTCGTGCGCAGGCCTCGGCGATGGGTATCGGTCTCTTCTATGCCCAGGAGGGCGTCTTCGAGTTCGCCTCGAAGGAATGGGGGCCGCAGCCGCTGACGCTGCTGCTCTCCACCGTCGACTGCAACGGCGCCAATCTCGGGATCGCCAAGGACACCGGCGTCACGGAGGTGAAAAACCTCAAAGGCAAGCGCGTCGGCTTCGTCGTCGGCTCGCCCGCCCTCAACCAGAACACGCTGGCGTTTCTCGCCTTCGGCGGGGTCACCAGGGACGACGTGAAGGTCGTCGAGTTCGCCTCGTTCGGCGCCATGTGGAAGGGCATGGCCAACAACGAGATCGACGTGGCGCAGGCCTCCACCATCTCGGGGCAGGCGAAAGAGGTGGAGACAAGCCCGCGCGGCCTCGTCTGGCCTGCCATGCCCCACGCCGACAAGGAGAGCTGGGCGCGCATGACGAGGATCGGCCCGCATCTGTTCCCGCACAAGGCGACGTGCGGTGCGGCGGGCCTTTCGCCCGAGGCGCCGAAGGAGATGGCGACCTATCCCTATCCGGCCTTCATCGCCTACCAGTCCATCGGCGACGACCTCGCCTACTCGATCACCAAGGCGATGATCGACAGCTACGACATCTACAAGGACAGCGTGCCCGGCACGAGCGGCCTCGATGTGAAGCAGCAGAAGAAGCAGTGGGTCATTCCGCATCACCCGGGCGCCGCCAAGGCGTATCGCGCCGCGGGCGCCTGGACCGAGGCCGACGAGGCGCACAACGCAAAGCTCCTGGCCCGCCAGAAGCTGCTGCTCGAGACGTGGGCGACCTTCACGAAATCCGCGCCGCCGTCGGACGCCGCCGAGTTCCGCTCCGGTTGGCTCAAGGCTCGCCGCGAGGCCCTGACCAAGGCCGCCCTCGACATCATCTTCGACTAGCCACGCACCCGTACGGCGCGCATGTGGCGAGCCGCAGCCCTTAGAGCCGCTTTCGAGCACACCGGCACCTTCTGGACGGCATCAAAATGAAATCCCCGACAACCACACTGCCGGCTGACGAGGCGGCCCCGAAACGCGTGGAGTTCGACGATCCTCACGCCATGGCGGGGCCGCAGGAGGCGGAGGTAACGCGCGTCCGCAAGCCGCAAGGGTTTTGGCGATGGCTGCTGATCGTGCTCACCGCGGCAACCATCCTGCTGTGCATCAACCAGCAGTTCAACATCCGCTTCTTCGTCAACTACACGCAGCTCAACACCGAGTACTTCTATCTCCTCATCGTGCTGATGCTGCCGTTCACGTACATCCTGTTTCCCGGCAGCGAGAGCGCACCCCTCGATAGCGTGCCCTGGTACGATGTCGTCCTGTTCGGTCTCACGGTCGTGTCCGGCACCTACCTGATGCTGAACATCCGCTCGGCCGCCGAGCTCGGCTGGGAGTTCAACGGCGCACCGCAACCCGTGATCTGGGCCGGCCTCGTCATGTGGGCGCTGCTGATGGAGGCCCTCCGGCGCACCGGCGGCTGGAGCCTGCTGCTCAGCGTCCTGCCCTTCACGCTCTACCCGCTGTTTGCAGAATCGCCGTGGCTCGGCCCGATGAAGGGCACCCAGTCGACCGTCGAGCAGGCCACCGCCTATCACGTGCTCTCGACCGAGAGCCTGCTCGGCATCCCCATCCAGGCCTTCGCCGACACCGTGATCGGCTTCCTCGTCTTCGGCACCGCGCTGATGCTGACGGGCGCCGGCAAGTTCTTCATCAATCTCGCCTTCGCCATGTGCGGCACGTTCCGGGGCGGCGCCGCCAAAGTCGGCATCTTTGCCTCCGGGCTGCTCGGCATGATGTCGGGATCGATCGTCTCGAATGTGCTGACGGCCGGCACCATGACCATCCCGACCATGAAGAAGACGGGCTTCACGCCGTCCTACGCCGGGGCCATCGAGGCCTGTGCCTCGACAGGCGCCGTGCTGGCGCCCCCCGTGATGGGCGCCACCGCCTTCGTCATCGCGCAGTTCCTCAATGTGAGCTACGCCGAGGTGGCGCTGGCGGCCGTCATCCCCGCGGTGCTCTATTATCTCGGCCTCTTCATGCAGGTCGACAGCTACGCGGCACGGCACGGCCTCAAGGGCCTGAAGCGCGAGGAGCTGCCGAGCATCGTGCAGACGCTCAAGGAGGGCTGGTACTACGCCTTCGTGGTGGCGCTGCTGGTCGTCATGCTGCTGCACTTCAAGCGTGAGAGCCACGCGCCGTTCTACGCCACCGCCCTGCTGATCGTGCTCAACCAGCTGTTCAACAAGTCCGGCCGCTGGACGCTGCGCTCGGTCATCAACTTCCTCGAGGCCAACGGGCGCACGTTCGTCGAGCTGATCGGCATCCTCGCCGGCTGCGGCCTGCTCATCGGCGCCTTCTCGATGACGGGCGTCGTCTCGAGCCTCGCCGGCGACATGCTGCGGCTGGCTGGCGGCAACGTGTTCCTGCTGCTCGTCATGTGCGCGCTGACGAGCCTCGTGCTCGGCCTCGGCCTCACCACCACGGCCTGCTACATCTTCCTGGCCGTCCTGGTCGCACCCGCGCTCGAGAAGCTCGGCCTCAACAAGATGGCTGTCCACATGTTCATCTTCTACTGGGGCATGCTGTCGTCCATCACGCCACCGGTCGCCATCGCCTCGTTCGCGGCGGCCGGCATCGCCGGTGCCCCGGCCATGAAGACCGGATGGGAGAGCATGTGGGTGGGCTCGATCATCTACTTCCTCCCGTTCTTCTTTGTCATGAACCCGGCACTCGTGCTGCAGGGCAACGGCATCTATCTGGAGGCGCTGCAGCTGATGGTCGAGGCGGCGTTGGGCATCCTGCTCATCTGCGGCGGCATCCAGGGCTATCAGGCGGGCATCGGCGACGTTCGCCATGCCGGCTGGCTCGAGTGGCCGCTGCGGCTGCTGCTGATCCTTGGCGGCTTCATCCTGGCGACGCCCGGCGGCGGCATCGCCCCCCTGCCGCAATCGGCAATGACCTTGCTCGGCGCGGCGGTCTCGATCCCGACGCTCCTCGTGTTGTGGCTCTGCGTGAAGCGGGCCGGTCGTCGCGACTGGACGCCAGCCCGGGCGCCAGGCCTTGCCGCAACATCGGGCGGCAGCTGACGCCTGGCCGGTTGTCGCCTGCCGGCGCGCTTGCTTTACTGGCGCCGGCAACCAGCGAGGAGCAACGAGAATGGCCGAGGCAGCGGGACGCAAGCTCGACCCGAACGAGGCACGCATCACCGGCTGGCTCGCCGAGCAGAAGCCCGCCATGCTGGCGCTTCTCGAGGAGGTGGTGAACATCGACAGCGGCAGCTACGACAAGGCCGGTGTCGATGCCGTGGGCGAGCGCTTCCGGCGGTTCTACGAGAGCGAAGGCCTGCTCGTCGACGTGGAGCGGCACGAGTCCTATGGCGACGCCATCCATATCCGCCTGGACGACCA
>JBFWQN010000152.1:0-10487 GCA_050249405.1 Hyphomicrobiaceae bacterium
TGAGATCGACGGAGATGGTGTCCTGCGACTCGATATCGCCGCCGTAGATCACGCCGGGCACGCGGCCGTCGCGACGAACGGACCTCGCCCCACCCTTGCCACGGGCAGGCCGCTGCTCAGCCTTGATGACCTGCGTCTCAGCCATGATCTCGGTCTCCGGAAACGATGAAAGCCCCACGGCCGCCCGGCCCATCCTGCGACGGGCCCCGGTCAGGGGCAAAGTGTCCAAGGCACGCAGCACGCGACAGACATACCCGTGCGGCTCGTGCATGCTCGGCGGCTCTTATAATGTGCTCCGCCCGCCACGGCAACCGCCCTGGCGGCCGGTCACGGTCGCCCTTCGCTGCGCCGCTCGCTTGAAGCCCGGCCCCCGAGGCCCCGGCTCAGGCGAGGTCGATTCGCAGCGTCGTCTGCCCGAGAACGATCGCATCGCCAGGCCCGACGGCCTCGGTGCCCGACAACATGCGGCCGTTGATCTTCACCGGATTCGCCTGCCCGCCCGACGTGAGCGTGCACGCCCGCCCCTTGCAGGTGAGGTATGCGTGCGGGTCCCGGTGAATGGTGGCATCTCCGAAATCGAGTGCGACCACGTTCCGCGCCGCATCACGCCCGATCGAGTTCGAGCCTTCGTAGAAGGTGATCGAGCGGCCTTTGCCGGGACCGTCCGTCACCACCAGCACACCGGCCACCCGGTTGCGAATCGTCGTGACGAGCTCGTCCATGTCCACCGACGCACTCTTGCCGGCGTCCTTGCGCAGGATTTCCGTGGTGGGCGTGGCGGGCTTCTTTTCGCTCGTCATGGGCAGGTGCTCCCAGCCAAGTCAAAGGTCATGCGGGCTTCTCGGAGTAGCGAAAGACGAATGCCGGCGCGCCGCCGAGCACGACCTTGTCGCCTTCCTGCAGGATGGTGTGCTCGTGCTCGACCCCGTTGACGGTAATGGGATTGGCATTGGCGCGGTCGGCGGTGAGGTTATGGATCTCGAACCGTCCGTCCTGAAGCTGGACGAGGCGTGCATGATGGCGCGAGACGCGGATATCGCCGATGCGGATATCGTCGTCCGTGTGCCGGCCGATCACCGCTGTCGGAGCCGCGACGCTGAACGTGCCGAGCCCCTCCTCGAACTCCAGCGTCGCGAGTGCGGGCACCTTCGCCGCCGCCGGGGCCTGGGCGACGGTCGGCTCGGCCGTGACGATGATCGGTGGCACCACCTTGACATCGCCTTCCGTAAGCCGCTCGCCCCATTTGCGATGCATCATGCGCATCGCAACCGTCGGCAAGCCCGTCGAGAGCATGCACATCAGCACGGCGGTCGAGAACATCAGCGGTGAAACGATCTCCTTGTCCCGGAACACCGTGATGACGATGATGCCCATCAATCCCTTCGTCTGCAGCAGCATTCCAATGCCGAGCGCGAATGGCCAGCCTTCGCCAGCCATGCGCGCGGCAAGGCCGTGGCCGATGATCTTGCCGAAGACGCACAGGAACGACGAGATACCGAACAGGAGCCAGACGGTCGGATCGTTGAATGCGAAGTCGGTGCTCAGGCCCGTATTCAGAAAGAAGAATGGCATCAACACGAGCGCGGTCGGGCGGTCCAGGCTATGTGCCGCCATCTCCCGAACCTTGTCCGGCAGGAACACGCCCGCCACGAAGGCACCGAGAACCGGATGCAGCTCGGTGATCGCCGTGATGGCCGAGGCGACGAAGATGGCGAGTGCGGCCAGCGTCATCACGGCGCTCTCGGGCGCTTCCTTCGCGATCATGCGATTGAGGATCGGACCGGCGACGAAAGCGACGAAACCGATCGATAGCGCACCGCCGAGAAACGCTTTCATCAGCGCCTCTGGAATGGTGCCGCCGATGCCGGCGAGCGCGGCAGTCAGGGCAAGGCCCATCCACATCAGCGTATCGGCGAGACCAGAGCTCGCCAAAGCCACGGCGCCGATCCGCAGCTGAGTGAATTTGAGCTCCCTGAGAATGAGCGCCAGAATGGGAAGCGCCGAGACAGCGATCACCAGTCCGTAGGCGAGCGCAAAAGAGAAGACCGGCGGCTTGCCATTATGGGCCGCTGGAATGGCATAATAGATGAAATAGCCGGCGATGGAGCCGATCAGCCATCCGATGGCCATGCCGGGAACGCCGATGAGGAACACCGTGCGCCCGGATTTGCGAATGAGCTCCTTGTCGGCATCGGCACCGGCGAGGAAGCCGAACAGGCAAACCGCAATGGTCGCGAGCGAGGCGATGCCGAGCGCGCGGTTCACCGGTGTGCCGTGATAGGTGCTCATTCCGAACAGGGCCTTGAACACGTCCGGCGCCAGCGCCCCGAAAATGGCGGGCCCGAGCAGCACACCGCAGAAAATCTGAATGACGCCGAGCGGAAAGTAATTCCCGAGCTTGAGTGGCCGCCACAGCAGATATGGAATGAGAATGACGACGCAGGCCTGCACCAGCAGCATGTTCGCTGGCTTCAGCTCCTGCAGGAGGTGGATCAATTGCTCATGCATGCCGTCACCTGTGGCAGAAGCGAAGCCCAACGCCCATTGATCAGCGACTGCACGAGCCAGTCGTTTTCACAGAAGTGTGTCTGACGCAGATCAAGCCCACAACTGGCCGTTCGGCCAGTTGTGAGGCTCGCCACGAACGGTCGAAGGCGCCTACGCCGTCGCCTCGGTCCAGTCGAAATCCGAGCCGCAGAGTGGGACGAACAGCAAGGTCGTGGTGCCCATGACGATCTTGTCGCGGGACTTGAGCTCGGTGTTCGACAGGAGCGCCGAGCCGTTGACCGACACGAGGTTCGGCTTGTCCAGGTTGGGCACCATCAGGAACTGCCGCTTGCCCCCGTCATAGACGAGATAGGCTTGCTTCTCGCGCGAGATGGCATCGTCGCCGAAGTTGATGACGATTCGGCCCGAGGCGCTGCCGATCGGGTTCGAGCCCGAGAAGATCGGACGGAAGTTGCCCCGGCCCGGCCCAGCGAGGACGACCAGCCAACCGACCACCATGTCCGTCGCCACTGCCGGTCCGGCATCCACCGTGGACGGTGGGCGCAGGATGCGCGTGTGACCCGGATCGGGTGGGATCGACTTGTCCATGTGGTCCATGCGGTCCATTCGGTCCATGCGGTGCGCCGGCTCCGGAGTGGTCTGCGGCGCGATCACCGTCTCCTGCGAGATCTCCTCGCCGATGATGATAGTCGCCTCGTCGCCTGCGTCGCGACGGCTGAGGTGGTCATGATCGCGTATGGGGTGCTTCATTTGTCTCGTCCGTGGCCAGGAACGTCCTCGAGTAATCAGCACGCGCCGTCGTGCCCCGATCCCGACGCAAGAAGTGCGCCAAGCCTCGCAGCCGCTGGCGAGAGCGGTGCTCGCTGAACTGAAAACCACAATACGAGTACCGAAGCGGACCAGGAAGCCATCATCGCGAATAAGTGAACATCGTTTGCTATTTGCCAACCGATGTCCGCGAACTATACTTCGTTCGCTCGGGGTCGTGCCTGCGAGACGCCATCCTGGTGAGTGGAGCCTGAAGCGTGGGTCGCCAGCCACTGCCAACCAATACTATTCTCGGCGTCGGTACCGATCAATACAGGATCGATACCGTGCTGGGCCCGGGTGGCTTCGGCGTCACGTACCTGGCGCGCGACCTGCGCACCGGCCGCGAGGTGGCCGTCAAGGAGTACTTCCCCGCCGAGTTCGCCTATCGCGAGGGCTCGACGACCGTTCGCCCGTCCACGCACGGCACCAGCCAGAGCCACTTCGACCAGGGCAAGCGGCACTTTCTCGCCGAGGCGAGCACGCTGGCCAAGTTCCGCCATCCCCACATCGTACGGGTGCTCAATCTCTTCGAGCAGTTCGGCACCGCCTATATGGTGCTCGAGTTCGAGGAGGGCCAAAGTCTGAAGAGCTGGCTGCGCACGCTCGGACGCCGCCCGAGCCAGGCCGATCTCGATGCCCTGCTCGGCCCGCTGCTCGATGCCCTGGTGCAGGTTCACTCCAAGGGCATGTTCCATCGCGACATCGCTCCCGACAACATCATCGTCAGGCCCGCCGGCGATCCGGTGCTGATCGATTTCGGCGCCGCCCGCAACTTCGTGCGCGAGCACAGCTTCACGCTGGGTCCGGTCGTCAAGCACGGCTACTCGCCGCCCGAGCAGTATACGCGCGACACCCGCCTCCAGGGCGCCTGGAGCGACATCTACTCGCTCTCCGCCACGATCTATGCGGCGCTGATGGGCAAGCCGCCCGAGGAAGCCTCGCGGCGCCAGCTCAACGACACGGCGCTGCCGGTCTCGCGCCACCTGGAGCCGGCCCGTCGCGCCCTCTATCGGCCCTCGTTCATCGCGGCGGTCGACGCCGGGTTGCAGCTGCGCCCCAAGGACCGTCCACAAACGGCGGAGGACTTCCGGCGGTTGGTGCTCGGCGAGGAGGCTCAAAGCAGGAGAATCGCCTCGCGTCTCTCCGGCAGCGGCGCGTCCCGCCTATCGAGCGACCGCCCCGCCGCAGCATCGCTGGCACCGGCGAGCCGCGCGTCCGAGCCTGCAGACAGGCCCCTGCCACCGCCGGGCGTACTGCCAAAGGGTGGTGCGCCCGACGACGCCTACCCCGAATCGGCGGCTCGCACGGCAGGCCTCGCTGCTCTGGCGGTGGCGACGCTCGCCGCCGTGCTTTTCCTGATGCTGGGCGGCATCGGGCATCCGGCCGGCATGGCCACGGTCATGCTCGTCTGCGGCTCCTTGGTCGTGGCTGGCCTCGAGCGCCTGCTCGCCGTGACGCGGTCGAGCCCCGCCGATCTGGAAGCGGCCGGCACGGCCGCGGCCGTCATGTCCGGCTTGGCCTTCGCCATTTTCTGGCTGCCGCTTGCGCTCTGGCCACTGACGGTCCTGCTGGCCGGGCTCGCCGTCGTCTTCGCGCAAGTCCGGCCGGGGCGCTGGATGCCGGTCTCGCTGCTCGCGCTTGCGGTGACACATCTCCTCAGCGCAGGCTTGCTCTTGATGGTTGCAACGCGCTCGGTGCAGAAGGAGCCGTTGCTGCTTCCGCTCATGGGAGGATCGCTCGCTGTCCTCGCGAGCGTGGTCATGGCATCCGCACTGCACATCCACCGCCGCTGGGAGCCCGCTGCGACATGACCGGCATTCGTCGTCAGGGCTGGTATTGCATGGTTGTGGCGTCGATCGGCCTTGCCGTGCTCCGGCAGCGATCCGTGCCGGCGGTTGGCGCCGACTGCTGCCATTCATCCGAAAGCGCCGCATGATGCGTCTCGATCTCGCCACAGCCGAGTACATCGGCGCACGCCCCCAGCAGCAGGATCTCGCGACGGCCCTGCCTTTCGCGGGCGGTGCGCTTCTGGTTCTCGCCGATGGCCTCGGCGGCCACGAGAGCGGTGCCGAAGCCTCGCGCATCGTGGTCGAGACCTTCCGGGAGGCTGGCTCCAGCGGCCGATTTGTTGCGCCCGAGACCCGGCGGCAGGCGTTGCGCGAGACGGTCGAGCGCGCCAATGCCCGCATCGCCGAGGGAGTGGATCCCGCGCACGGTCACCGCGGCATGGCGAGCACCGTCGTCGCCGCCATCGTCGCCCAGGGCGAGGTGAGCTGGGTCAGCGTCGGCGACAGTCATCTCTACCTGTGGCGTGGCGGGCGCCTGTCTAAGCTCAACGAGGACCATTCCCAGGCCGGGCTGATGGTCCGCTCCGGCCAGTACCAGCCGAACGATCCGGAAGTGCTCGCGGTCAAGTCGGTCCTGGTCTCGGCCCTGACCGGGCGCAAGCTCGAAATCGTGGACCTGCCGCAGCGGGGTTTCAAGATCGAGCCGGGCGACGTCCTCATGCTGGCGAGCGACGGCCTCAATACGCTCGACGACGCCGAGATCGAGGGGATCGTCGGCGAGATCCGTGGGAATGGCGCGGTCAAGCTCTCGACCGCGCTGCTCGAGCGCGTGCGCAGCCGCAGGGTGGAGCGGCAGGACAACACCACCGTCGCCATTGCACGCGTTCTCGAGGCTCCGCGTCCCGAGCGCGAGCCGCCCGCCCCGGTCCGTCGTACCCCCACGGAGCCCGCAAGACCGGCGGCCGAGCCGACACGGAACGCCACTCGTACGGCGCCGACCGAGGCGAAAACCGAGCGTTTCGTTCCACCCGAGGATGCGTCGGAGGACGTCGAAGCCACGGAAGAGGCGACCCTCCCGATCACGAGCCCCACGATCAAGGCGGCCGTTGCCGAGGCTGTTCGGCCTTCGGCCAGGCCGGCCGGACCGAGCCCAGCGCCCGCGGCAGCAGCGATTGCGACCGCCGAGGCGCCCCGCGCTCAGGAGCCGCCGCTTCGGGAGGCCGCGCGCCCCCCCGCGCGCCAGCCCGCAGCCCAGCCTCAACAAGCGCCCCGCCCGATTCCGGGCGCCTCGCCAGCCCCCGCTCAAGCGGCGCCAACGGCGCAGCAGAGCGCGCAATCCGCCCAGGCGGCCGCCTCGGCGCCTGCCGCACCGGCGCAGGCGCCAATGCAGCCGCGTGCCACGCCCCCTGCCGGCCAGCCTCAGCCCGCACCCCAAGCGCGACCGCCTCAAGTTCCGCAGGCCAACGCTCCGGCCCAGCAGCCGGCAGCGTCGCCGGCGAGACCGCCGGCTGTTCCAGTGACCCCACCCACCGCACAGCCCGCCCCACCCTCGCGTCCGGTCGCCGACCCGCCCACGGAGCGTGCCCCATCTCCTCCGGCACTTGCGGCGACTGCCGCCGAGCGACCGCCTGCGGCGAGCGCTGCACCACCCATATCGCCCGCACGCGCCGCGAGCCCCCCCGATCTCGCCGATCCGCGACGTCCGGTAGCCGCAGCCGCAGCCGCGAAAGCCGTCGAGGCGCCGTCTCCTCTGCCCTCGCCGAGGGGGAGGATCATCAAGGCCCTTGCCGCCGTGCTCCTTTTTTGGGTCGTGCTCGGCAGCGTCGCCCTGGCATCGGTTTGGGCGCTGAAGCCGGAATGGCTGAACGGCATGTTTCCCGGTTTCGAGCGCCATACGCCACCGCGGCCGGCCGGCGACGGGCGGCCCACCGACCAGCCGGCCCAGCCTGGCCCGCCGCACCAGCCCGCAGCCGGCGACGTCGGGGGCAAAGCCGACCAGCCGGCCCGCGATGGTCCGGCGGCCACGTCGACTGCCGCTCCGGAGCAGCCGAAGGCGGCGGTGGCCGACCCCGGCGGCACTCGCATCCCGACCGATGCCGCCGTCCGCCAACTGTCACCGTCGACGCGCCTCGATGCGTCGGATCCAGCCAATCCAGCGCCGGCCAGCGAGCCGTCCACACTCCCGCAAGCGGAGCAGCCGGCAGCGAGTACCTCTCCCGCCCCGGCGCCGTCCGGCGATGCCACGACAAGCACGAGCGGCTCGCAATCCGGCGACGTTCCGGCCGCGTCCACGCCGCTCCTGCAGGCGGAGCCGAAAGAGGTCCGCCGTCCACCGCGACCGGCGCAGCAGGGGACGGCCCCGAGCCAGGCGCCGCGCCCGGCTCAGGCTCCGCCGCGCCGCACACCGCAGCAGCCGCAGAATGGGGGCGGCTGACAGCCGCCGTCCCCGGCAGACCCTGATTTCTCGAGTGGCGTCGCCTAGGCCGGCAGCGGCACTCCGGTTGCCTGGAATGCGGCGCGCTGGCGAGCCGCGACCTCCTCGAGCACGAAGCCCTCGATCGTCTCGTTGAAGATGCGGAAGTAGTTGAGCCGCGCGTCGAGATGCAGGAACACGCCGCCGAGCCCAATGGCGGCCCGGTCCATGAACACGAACTCACGAGGCACGCGCACGGGCCCCTTCCGCTTCAGTGCCTCGTGCACCGTGAACGCCTCTTTGCGTCCGTACTCGCCGGGTGTCGTGCCCTCGGCGATCGAGCGCACACGGTCATCCAGCAGCGGCCCGTAAATGAAGCGCGCCCAGATGTTCAGGACCTCGATCACGTCCCGCGAGAGCCCGCGGAAGCCCCACGTCTCGTAGGCATGCACGATCAGGGCCTCATCTCCCCTGTGGAGGCCTCGGTAGAGATCGATGACGCCCTGCACGAACTTGGGCTCGAACGTCCGGATACAGCCGTAGTCGAGGAGATTGATGCCTCGCGGACGCCGGATGGCTCCGGGCGGCTCGCCGACAACAGGGCTGTCCTCCTCGAAGACGTTGTAGTTGCCGAGGTGAGGGTCGCCGTGGATCACGCCATAATGCGAGAATGGGAACCACCAGGCGCGGAACATCGCGCGCGCGATCTGATTGCGGTCCTCCTCCGGCGCGCCCTTGTATTCGAGCAGCCGCCGCCCTTCCAGCCAGCTCATGGACAGGAGGCGCCTGGTCGACAGCTCGGGCACCACATCCGGCACCCGGATCATCGGGTCGTCCTTGAAGATGTGGCCGTAGAGCGCCGTGTGACGCGCCTCGAGGTCGTAATCCAGCTCCTCCTTCAGGCGCTCGGAGATTTCCTGCAGGATCTCTCCCGTCTCCACCGCCGGATCCATCCGCGCATGCAGCGCGAACAGGATGCGCAGCTGGCTCAGATCGGCGGCAACGGCCGACTGCATGTCCGGATACTGCAGCTTGACGGCCAGCAGACGTCCATCGTGCGTGACAGCCTTGTGCACCTGCCCGAGCGAGGCCGATGCAGAGGACGACGCCTCGAACGAGCGAAAGCGCGCCTGCCAGTCCGGGCCGAGCTCGGCTTGCATGCGCCGGCGCACGAACCCTGGCCCCATCGGAGGCGCCTGCGACTGGAGCTGCGAGAGCTCGCGCGAGTACTCGGGTGGAAGAGCTTCCGGAATCGTCGAAAGCAGCTGGGCGGCCTTCATGATCGGGCCCTTCAGCCCGCCCAGCGCACGTGCGAGCTCCGCGGCGTTGCGGTCGCGGTCGACCTCCAGCCCGAGCAATCGGCTGCCGGCGACGCGCGCTGCCACGGCTCCCACGCCCGTGCCGACCCTGACATAACGTGCCGCTCTCGCCGAGAAGCGGTTCTGCTCGTCGTCTGGCACCGGTGAGCCCTCTTGCTGCCGTCCATGCTCATATCGGAACGCCGAGGCCGCCCGTCCAGCAATTGAGCAGCCGAATCCCCGCCGTGCGGCAATGCTGCCCGAGGGCACGCTGCAGCGGTAGTCGGGCAGCGACCGTTGCACCCCCTGCGGGAAAAAGTTGTTCCGCATTGCGACGTATTCATTGCCGCTGACGCGATGCTAAGTTGCCCGAATTATAACCAATCGGTTGCGTGCCGGACGATCGACGTCGCGCCGTCCACGTGCGTCGGTCGAGCTAAGAGGAGCACGGGATGGCGACACTGCATGTATTCTTCGGCCCTGATCCCGACAGCTACAATAGCGTCGTCGACGCGATGTCCAAGCAGGACGGCTCCTGCCGTCCGGGCATCGCCATCGTGTCGTCCGCCATCGCCTTCTGGGCCAACCAGCAGCCCGCTCCACCGACGGCCGGCGAGGCGGCGCGGCTGTTCAATATGCCGCTGGAGGCCGTCCGCGATGCCATCCAGTGGCACCCGTTCCTGGATTTGCTCGAGGCCGATCACGGCCCACTCGAGTCGCGCCGGATCGGCATCGTCGGCCAGATCTGACGATCCGGCGGCGCGGCTCCCCGGCCTGCTCTGCCGAGCGCGGCGCGCCAGGACAGATTGCCGCTCGCCGGGAAATCGGCTTACACTTGTCCGGACAATCGCGCATCCAAGGCCTGCAATGGCCAGGAAGTCCGGAGGAGACCCCATGAAAGGCGTCGTTTTCACAGGCGACCGCAAGCTCGAGTTGCGCGATTTTCCCGATCCCACTCCCGGCCCGCGCGATGTGGTGCTCGAGATCAAGGCGTCGGGCATGTGCGGCTCAGACCTGCACACCTATCGTGCTCCCCCGGCGGTCCCGGGCACCGTGACCGGCGGCATCAAGCGGGAATCCGGCACCATCGCGGGCCACGAGCCTTGCGGCGTCGTGGTCGCCGTCGGCTCGGCTGTCACCCCGCGCGAGGCCCAGATCGGCCAGCGCGTGATGTGCCACCACTACGACGGCTGCGGCGGCTGCAAGCACTGCCGCGGCGGCTGGACCCAGATGTGCCTCGAAGGGACCACCGTCTACGGCTCGGGCGCCAACGGCGGTCACGCCAAGTACATGAAGTGCCCCGCTCATACGCTGGTCGCGCTCCCCGACAGCCTGTCGTTCGAGACGGGCGCCGCCATCTCGTGCGGGACCGGGACGGCCTGGGGAGCCCTGAAGCGGCTCAACCTGCAGGGGGGCGAGACCATCGCCATCTTCGGCCAGGGTCCGGTGGGTCTCTCGGCGACGCAACTCGCGGTCGCGATGGGCGCGCGCGTGATCGCGCTCGACGTGTCGCAGGAGCGGCTGGCGCTCGCGAAGGACTTCGGCGCCGAGATCGCCATCGATGCGCGCTCGAACGACGTCGTGCAGGCGATCCGCGACCTCACCCATGGCGAGGGCGCACACAAGACGCTGGACTGCTCGTCGGCTCCCGACGCCCGCGCCGCCACGGTG
>JBFWQN010000153.1:0-10443 GCA_050249405.1 Hyphomicrobiaceae bacterium
CACAGTCGTCAGCGAGATGAATTCATGGTGCCCAGGGGCGGATTTGAACCACCGACACTGCGATTTTCAGAAAATTTTGTTGTTCCGACGGCGTTTCGCTGTATCCTCATAATATTACACTGATTCAACGCTTTGAGGCGACACCAGCACCCTCTGTTGCACGTTCAATAACCGCCAAAATGGTCGCTAGATGGTCGCTACAGGGTCGCTAGAACCTTCGGACGCACAATGAACAACCGCCGTAAGATCACCGTGGCCGTCGTCGACGCCCTGAAACCCGGTGCGACAGTGTGGGACACTTCCGTCCTGGGCTTCTTCGTACGCTGCCAGGCCAAGGCAAGGGTCTACGGCCTGCGCCGCCGCATCGATGGCAGGGCGCGTTGGCTGACCATCGGTGTTCATGGCTCGCCGTGGACGCCCGAAACGGCTCGGCTCAAAGCGCTGGAGATGCTTGGCGCGATCGCCAAGGGCGACAACCCTGCTGCCGTCCGGGACTTCGAGCGGGGATTGCCGACCGTCGCGGACGCCTGCCAGATCTTCCTCAGGGATTACGTCCAGCCGAAGCGAAAGACGGCGACGTACACCGGTTACGAGATCCTGATCCGGCGCCACATCTGCCCGCACATCGGTAAGCTCAGGATCGACCGCGTCACGCCGGGAGACGTCGAGCACTTGCATGCCGCCGTCGCCCTGGCAGGAAGCGATTCCCAAGCCAACCGTGCCATCGCCGTCCTCTCGAAACTCATGACGTGGTCGGAGCGCCGGAAATGGCGGTCGCCCAATTCCAATCCGGTCCGGGGCCTCGAACGCTTCAAGGAGAGCTCGCGCGAGCGTTTCCTCACGACGGAGGAGTTGACGCGCCTCGGGCATGGCCTCGCCAAAGCCGAGGAAGCCGGCGAATCCTCGTTCGCCATTGCCGCCATTCGTCTCTTGATCCTGACCGGGTGCCGCAAGTCCGAAATTCTTACCCTGAAATGGGACCACGTCGATTTCGAACGCGGCATGCTGCTCCTGCCCGACTCGAAGACGGGCAAGAAGACCGTCGTCCTCAACGCGTCTGCGGTGGCCACCCTGCGTGCCATTCCGCGCATCAAAGGCAACCCGCATGTCATTGCGGGCTATCGTGACGGGAGCCACCTCATCGGTCTCTATCGCATCTGGGACCGCATCCGCGAATTCGCGAGCCTTCCCGATGTTCGCATTCACGATCTCCGACACTCGTTCGCCAGTGTGGCCGTCGCCAAAGGCGGGTCGCTGCCGATGATCGGCAAGTTGCTGGGCCACACGGTACCCGCCACCACTCAGCGATATGCGCATCTATCCGCCGACCCGCTGCGCGAGCTCTCCGATGTGGCCGGAAATCATATCGCCGCCGCACTTGGGCTACCAACGCAGAGAGACTGACCCATCCGTGGCTCTTATCGATATCTGACCCTGATATGGGGCAAAGCAGCGTCCGCGTGACAGGGACGGCGACCCCTATCATTTGGTTCCTGCGCCCATTTAAGGCAAATCCCCTCTGAGGGCGACGTTGAGTATTATTGTATAATTATGGAATTGTGCATTTCTGGAATTGGAGAATTCCACAACATTCAATTTGCATAAATGCCTCAAACTTCATTTATGGATACCCACATACCGACAATTGCACATGCACACAAATGCAACACCGCTTAAATCCATAAATGCACATTTCCATAGCCTCGAACGGCCATCTCGATTAATTTCTACTCGTGCAAGCACGCATTTAGATAAATCCACAATTATGGAAATCCACAATATGATCATTACATTCGCATCTTCAAAGGGCGGGGTCGGGAAATCCACATCCTGCGCCTGCATGGCTGGTGCGCTGGCCGCCTCAGGCGCCAGCGTCCACATCGTCGACCTCGACAGCAACCGCACCGTCAGCCGCTGGCTCGCCGCCAGCGGAACCGGCATCACGGTCACAACACCCGACCCGACATCGCTGACGGAGCACTTGGAGAAGATCGTCACGGGGAAGGGGCCTGATTACATACTGATTGATGTGGCTGGCGCGTACGAGCGCGCCATCACTGTGGCCATGGCGCGGGCCAACCTGACCATCATCCCCGCCGCACCAACCGAGGCCGACCTGTTCGAAGCATCCCGCATCGCCGAGCACTTGAAGAGCATCTACGCGGCTTTCGGGCGTGCACCGCTCTACCGCCTGCTCTTGACGCAGGTCCAGACCATTGCATCCCACGCCCAGGCCCACGCCATTCGGGAAATCGAGCGACTGGGCCTGCCTCGCTTCGAGACCGTCTTGGCTCACCGGGCGGCGTATCAGGAAATCGGCTTCTCCGGACTTCCGCCGCACATGGCAGAGCAAGTCAACCGCGCCACAATCAACAAGGCCGTGGCCGAGGTTGATGCCTTGCTCGCTGAAATGACCGCTCTGACGGCGTCGCCCGCCAAACCCGCAAGAAAGACAGCCGCATGAGCAAGGCACCCAGCTTTCGTCCGGTCGCAGCGCCACTTGCCGTCTCCGATGCCGATCTCGACCAGATGAACCGCCGGCTTGGTGTCCCGATGCTCGTCCCGACGTCCCCACAGGATCAAACGCCGAGGCCGCAACCGCAGGCGCAGAAGCTGCGGGCGGTCAACATTCACCTGCCGGAGTACGTGTTCCGGATCATTCGGGAACGTGCCCACCAACAGGACACGTCCATCCGGTTCATCGTCATGAAGGCGCTCGCCGACAGCGGCATCGACATCAACGCCGCCGACCTTGTCGAGGATGCTCGGCGATCCCGCAACTGAAAGCCCCCTCGTGACGGACACCCCCGCCATCCGCGACGCCGATCTCCTGGAAGAGCTGGAACGCCATCGCGGTAAGGCCGGCTTCGAGTTTCAGCACAAGCATCTTATCCTGCAGCAATCTGAGCGCGACCGTCTTGTAGCCTTGCGGCCCGGGGAACGCCGTCGTGCCGTGCTTCGCAGCGCTTTCGAGCAGAGCAACGGGGCGCTCGACGACCTTCGCCACGTCCATTCCGTCCTGGCCATTTGCGGATTGCCCTACAAGCGGATGCCTCTCGATGTACGCACTTTCGAGCGCCGGCAAGGCAACATGGCACTTGACGTCTCGGCCGGATTCTTGCGTGACGACCGGGGCGAGCAGGTCATTCAGCCGCTCCCCTATGGTCCGAAGGCGCGGCTTATCCTGATGCACCTGTGCAGTCAGGCCATTTACAACAAGTCCGCGATCATCGACCTCAATGATACCTTCACCGCGTTCGTCCGGGAGCTCGGTTTCAATGACAGCGGCGGTCCGCGTGGTGCGCTCACCGCTTTCAAGCATCAGCTGAACGCCTTGGCGGCCTGCTCCATGTCGCTTTCCGTATGGCAGCCCGGTGTCCGGGTCCGAACGGAGCGGATCACCCCCATCAAGAGCTTTGACCTCTGGCTGTCCGGCAACCTGCATCAACGCGCGCTCTGGCCAAGCAACTTGACCTTCAGCCTGGATTTCTACGAGAGCCTCAAGAGCCATGCACTTCCCGTCAACATTCGGGCCGTCCGGGCCTTCGCCGGATCGGCGCGCACACTCGACGCCTACTACTGGCTAAGTTACCGCATTACCCGGCTGACCAAGCGCTCGGTGATTTCGTGGGAGGCGCTCGCTGCTCAGTTCGGTGGCGACTACGCACGACAGCGCGACTTCAGGAAAGGTTTTGCCGACGACCTGAGGGTCCTCCTCGAAGTCTTCCCGAAACTGCCTGTAAAGGTCTCCGAGGTTGGTCTGGAGATGTCCCCGGGCGGCCCCGAGGTGCTCGCGCTGCCGGCGCCGCGTCCGGCTCGCAAGAAGTAGCCCCTGCGACCTCCGCTGACTTGGTCGCGCTCTGTGGATAACCTGACGACAGGAATTCAATGACGTAGCTGAGAGCTTCCGCTGACCTGGTCGCCGCCCCCCCGCTGACTCGGTCGCGCCGAATGCCCATTTCCCCGCTGAGTCAGTCGCGCTTCTCCGCTGACTTGGTCGCGCCTATATATAGAACAGAACATTCCAGAACATTCTCTACAGAACATTCTCCAGAATTCTCAGAAAAGGCGCATTTCAGATTTTATGTTTTCCAGATGAAGAACGAAATTGCCAATGCCGGCCTGGCAGCAGGCAAACGCCGAAGCGATAGCGAATGCTCGGGAGCTCAGGCTTGATAAGTCCCATTTTTTTGCTTGTCCACCAAGTCAAGACCTCAGAAGTGCTGAAACGGGGCATGCCTCGATAACAGGCAGGCGCCTTGCAATGCTGCTCTACTCCGCGAGAATGGCCGGAGGAGAGAATCGATGAACCAGCTTCCGAGCCAGGAAAACCTCACGGTCGAGTTCAAGAGCGACCGCAATGGTCTATCTGATAGCGATATCGTTCTCGCTGCGGTGTGTCTGGCCAACAGCGCAGGCGGCCGGCTCTTCATCGGAATCGAAGACGACGGGACAGTCACCGGCGCATCGGCACCACGACAAAGCCCCCATCGGCTGGCAGCTCTCATTGCGAACAGCACCTCCCCCGCGCTCAGCGTCCGCGTCGAGGTGCATGACGTCGGCGCGCTGCGAGTATCCGAAATCATCGTTCAACCCGTCGATCAACTCGTCGGAACGCGCGATGGTCGCTTCCAACGACGCGTCCTCAGGGCCGACGGCCAGCCGGAGTGCATCGGCATGCAGCCACACGACCTGGCTGGCCGCATGTCCGAGATCGGTCAGACGGACTTCACGGCCCAGGCCATGCCCACCTTGGGTCTCGACTGCTTCGACCCCGTCGAGCGCGAGCGGCTGAAAAGGCTCATCCGCGAGTACCATGGCGACCAGACGCTGCTTGGCTTGACCGCTGCCGACTTCGATGCGGCCCTCGGGTTCACCGTGCAACAGGGTCAGCGTGCGATCCCGACCCTTGCAGGGCTTCTCATGCTTGGTCGAAGCGATGTTCTGGTCGAGCGCGTGCCGACCCACGAGGTGGCGTTCCAGGTGTTGCGCGGGACGAGCGTCGTGCTCAACGAATTCTACCGCTTGCCCCTGGGGCGCATCTTCGAGCAGATGATGGATCACCTGAAGGTTCTCGTCACCGAGCAGGAGGTCATGGTCGGAATCTTGCGCGTGGCCGTGCCGTCGATCGACAGACGCACTTTCCGCGAAGCCGTGGTCAATGCCATGACGCACCGGGACTATGCGCGCCTCGGGCAGATCACCGTCCAACTCAAGGATGACGAGTTGGCCGTTGCGAGCCCCGGCGGGTTCGTACGCGGCATCACACTCGACAACCTTCTTCGGATGCCTCCGACCCCTCGCAATCCCAGACTCGCCGACATTTTCAAGCGTCTCGGCCTTTCCGAGCGGACCGGTCGCGGCGTTGACATCATTTTCGAGGGCACGGTTCGCTTCGGGCGGATGGCCCCGAGCTACCGGCGCAGCACCTCCGAGCTGGTCGTCGTCAACATCGATGCCCGACCGGCCGATCTCGCCTTCGTTCGCGCCATCGTGGATGAAGAGCAGCGCCGGGGTCAGGCGTTGCCGCTTGACGCCCTCATCATTCTCGCGCGTCTCAAGATCGTGAAGCGCGCCACGACGGCCGAACTCGCCGAAGCCATTCAGGAGAAGGATATCGACGCCACGCGCGCTGCCGTCGAGCGGCTGGTCGAGGCTGGGCTCGTGCAGGCACATGGCACCGGCAAGGGCCGCAGCTACACCATGAGCGCCAAGCTGTACCGTCAGCTGGGTCAATCTGCCGAGCATATCCGCCAGACTGGCTTCGACGCCGAGCAGCAACGCCAGATGGTGCTGAAATATGTGCGCGAGCATGGCAGCATCAAGCGAGCCGATGTCGTGAGGTTGTGCTCGTTGAGCGAAGACCAAGCGAAGCGCCTACTGCGGGCTCTTGCCGAAGAAGGGCTCGTTGTTCAATCCGGTGCCGGAAGGGGATCGAAGTACGAGCGCCCGATATAATCAGGCGAGCCTGATCCAGAATCGGGCACTCCCGATTGCGCCCGTTCTCACCGCCCATACTCGCTGGTCGAGCCGAAGTTGAACCGGCTGAGCCAGTCCTCGACATCAGTCTGCCGGTAGAGGACGCGCGAGCGCTTGCCGGGGCCGACCTTGATGTAGCGGGGGCCGGTGCCCTCGACGCGCATGCGCTCCAGCGTACGGCGCGAGATGCGCAGCATGTCGGCCACCTCGATGGTGGTCAGGAACCAGAGCGGTCCCGCCGGCTGGCTCACGGTCTCCATATCCCCCGTGCCGGTGTCGAATGCGCTGCAGGATAGCGCGTCGGCGCGCCAAGGTCAGCCTTCGTCCTCGCGGGAGGTGGCGCTCGGGTCAGAGCGGAGATCTTGCGCGGGAGCATCGCCGGAGGCGGGCAGGGTGGTGCTGGTCCCGGCCGGTCGTCCTTTCAGCTCGTGATGCCGGACACGTCCATCTCGGCCTTGACGTTGGACGGGGTGACAGCCGGAAGCGGCCCCGCCAAGGGCCGGCTGCAGACGGGGCCCCCGCCCCATCTTCGCCGCCTGCGGCTCGCGATGCTCGGCCCGGCAGGCCCGCTCTCTCGTCTGTCCCTCAGGCGCCAACGGGCCGCGACAGGCGTGGCCCGGACAACCCAACGAAAGTGAGACCCATGACCGAAACCAGCCAACCCAACCTCTACGCCTACGCGGTGGAGGATGCTCCCCGGGGCAAGAAATCCTACTGGACCCGCATCGGACGCCTGTTCACCCACAAGGACAACAAGGGCTTCGATGTCGTCCTGAACGCGCTCCCCATCAACGGCCGCATCGTCATCCGCCAGGAGGATAAGGAGGCAACCGCCGAGGACGGCCAGCCGCAGCCGTAGGGCACGGTCGCTCTGCCGACGGCCCCGAGGGGCCGTTTGGCGTGTATCCTCACCCCTTGACCGGCAACCGCCGGATGTAGCCCTCGTTCTCCAGCGCCGCGATGCGTTCCGCCACGCTCGGGTGCGTCGAGAACGCCGATCCCCTGAACATGAACCGGGCATGGGTGCGCTCCCCAGCCGTCATGGCGGGGGCGTGCTCGAGCTTGCGAAGCGCGCCGATCATCGCTTCCTTCGAGGTGAGCGCGGCCCCCACCGCGTCGGCCCAATATTCCCGGCGGCGGGAGAACGCGAGAATGGCAAGCTCGGCGGCCCAGCAGATGACCCAGCGCATGAACTGCTTGAGGCCTTGGGCCAGCATGTACCAGACGCAGGCGTTCTGGAACGTGCGCATCAGCATCATCTTGCGCATGTCGCCGGACACGACGTGTCCGAGCTCGTGGCCGATGACGGCCGCCAGTTCGTCGGGGGAAAGCGTGTCCATGAGCGGCTTGCCGATGGCGACGGTGGCGCTCCGGTGATCGCTCCCCATGGCGAAGGCGTTGAATGCCGGAATGGTGCCGATGCGAGGTGGTGGCAGATCCAGGCGGCCCGCCAGCCGGGCCGCTGTGCGGGCGAGGCCCGAGTTCGGGTCGACATCGGTGAACCCCATTTGGCGGAGCGTGCTGTCGCGCGCCGCGCCCATGCCGAGAAACCCGAACACGGTGCCCCAGAGCGGCACGCTGACGAACCCACCCATCATGGCGCCGAGGAGGCCGAACGGCCCCACGAACGGGATGGCCAGGATGGCTCCCCAGACGAGGGCCACCCAGCTCAGCAGCACCAGCATGAGCCAGGTGCCGAGCACGGGCGCGCGCATCCGATTGCCATCAACACGCACAGACGATGGACTTCCGCCGGAGCCGCTCGGCCGCTCCCGCTCTTGCGACGGCGGAGTGCTGGTCAGCCGTGCGGCAGCCGCCTTGCGCGCCGCCTCAACCTGCTCCAGCCGCTCTTTCCGCGCCTTCGCGGTCTCCCGCCCGATGGCAATGGCGCTGGCCCGTGCCGCCTCCGCCATGGCCGCGATGCGGCCGATCCAACCCTCTGCGGTCGCGGTGGGCGCAGTGGACGTCGGAGCGGGATGAGCCTCCGGCGCCGGCGTTGCGACGGTCGCCGGCCTCGGACGGGGAGCGGCCGGTGGCGGCAGCGGTGCCGGGCGCTCATAGCTCCGGGTCTGGGCGGAGCCAATGACGGCCGCAATGGCGGGCATCGCAAAGCCGGCTCCGGCAAGATGCCAGGCGCTGTACCAGACGATGGCCGCATGGACGTGGCAGGCCATGGCATCGGGGGTGATGAGCTGGGCTCCCGCCGTCCGTGCATCGTCGATGGTCGCGACGCACTGGCTGTAGGATTGCACCCGCTCAGCCCCGATGGGCCGGACGGCCAGGGACTCGCGCACCCTGCGGATGAGGGCGAACGTGTCTGCGTCGATGGTGGACGCCGGACGTCCCCGCGTCCGCTCAGTGATGCCCTGCTCCAGTTGCCGCTCGAGCGCGGCCCAGGCGCCGGGATCGACGGCGGCGGCAGCCGCACGGGCCCCGGTGCGGCCGGTCTCCGCCATGGCCGCCATCAAGGCGTCGATGCTCGGGAACTCCCGGGCGGGGTTGTCGGTGAACACGAGACGCTTGGCGGGGTCGGCCATGGTCAGCCTCCTGCGGTGGCGCGCTGGGGAAATGAAACGACGGTGTCGGATGGTGGATGCAGGGCGGCGATCGCCCGCCAATGCTGGCGACGCGCCTTGATCGGGAACCCGCCCGCCTGCTTCGACAGGATGACGGCCGTGGACGCATGGCTCTCGCCCGGCTGGCGTGCGGAGAGGAACGTGCCGACCTCGAACGGGGTCAGGAGGGCGCGCGGCACCAGCTTCACGGGCTCGGCGATGTTCACCGACTGGCCGATGCTGCGGCCGTCCGAGGTGCCGCCGATCTGGACCGGGCTCTCGGAGAGGCCGTCATTGAGGCCGACGTTGTGCGACCAGGACACGCTCGCGTCGCGGTAAGAGAACGTCGCCACTCCGAGCGCCGAGGAGATGTGCTTCTTGGTCTTGGCGTCGAGCGTTCCGCCGAAGAACACCTGATGGTCGGTCTGGGAGAGGAACACGTCGGCCCACCGGCCGTAGACGGCCTCGAGCTGGGCGACGTCCTGCACGAAAATCCACAGCCAGGCGCCGGACGAGCGCATCTGGGCGACGGCATCGCGCATGAACTCCATGTCGCGCAGCGCCGCGAACTCGTCGAGGACGAAGAGCACCGAGGCCTGCTGGGCCTCCTGCTTCTCCTCCAGCGCCGCGAAGGCGAGGCCCACCATGGCGCGGAGGTAGCGGTAGCTGGTCGCCATGTCCTTGAACGGAATGGTGAGGTACACCGTGACGGTCTCCCGCTCGAGGTCGGCGAACTTGAAGTCGCTGGTCGCCGTCACCTCGGCGAACCCGGGGTGTCCGTCCCAGAAGGCGAGGTTGGAGTTCAGCTCCGAGACGATCGAGGAGAGGAGCTTCGCCTCGTAGCCCTGGAACACGCTGCCCTGCCGGCGGACGTACTCGGTGCCGGAGAGCCGGGCCATCTGGACGAGCACGTCCTCCAGGTACTCTGTGTCCGCCGCCCGCTCCTTCCGGCCGCCGAGCACGGGCAGGGTGCAGATGCGCCGCACCTCGGCCAGCGTCCGCGACTCCGGGAGGTCCGCCCGTTGCGACATCTCGACGACGAACATGATGACGGCGGTGAGCAGGTTCACCGCCTCGTTCTCGAAGAACGTCGCCTCCGCCGCGCCCTTGTCCCCTTGGCGGACGATGAGCATCTCGGCAAGCCGCCGGGCACGGTTGGCCAGCTCCCTCGGATCGCCCATCTCGTCGAGTGGGTTGTAGCGGTCGGAAGCGGGCTCGCCGGCACGCGCCAGCGGTGCCAGCCGGAACACCTTGCCGAAGCGGCGGCGTCGCTGCGCCGTGGCCGCGAACAGCTCGCCCTTCGGGTCGAGGACGACCACCGAGCCCCGGTAGGTCATCAGGTTGGCGATGATCTGGGTGGCACTCTTGCCCTGACCGGTGCCGGCCACGGTGAGCAGGTGGCCGGGGTAGCGGGCCACCAGCGGGAGGCCCGTATCGGTGCCGATGGCGGCGCCCGCCTGCGTGTCCCCGTGGACCATCAAGGTCCCGAGATGCAAATCCCGAGTGCCGCGCTCGGCATGGGCGAAATGTGCAGGCGAGAGGAGGGCGGCGACATCGGACGGCCCCGCCCACCGCGCCGAGCCGTGGACCGGAGGCGGCGTCCGCAGATGAACCTCCTCCGCCTCGGCGACGGACCGCGCCTTCTGTCCGACGGCGGTTTGCTCCGAGGGGAGGCCGGTGCCGAGGGTGGCATCGATCTCCGCCTTGTGGCGGCGGCGGACCTCATTGCGGCGGCGGCGTCCGCCGAACCAATATCCGATGGCCAGGGCCAGCGCGTAGAACCAGGGCATATGCACCTCGTCGTGGTACGCGAGGCACGGCACTATGTGACGCTCAGGCAACGGCTCAACTTTTAGCTGATGATTCGGGGGAGGGGAACCTCCCCCGCGCGCCCGCTGTCGCCGGGGCG
>JBFWQN010000154.1:0-10373 GCA_050249405.1 Hyphomicrobiaceae bacterium
TCGGCGGCGACAGCACCTCAGCCTGCCCTTGGCGCGGTCGGTCGCATGACTTCTGGGAGCCACGGGGCGTCCACTCGAGGAGACGGCTGCCGAGCACAAGATGGGGCCGTCCCTCGAACCGCACGAACGATCCCGAAGGCAGGTCGGCGAACGGAGCGGCGCATGTGAGCTTGCGGCCGGCGGCGTCCACCCGTTCACGCTGGAGCACCTCATCCATGTCCGGAGCCGTGGCCCGTCCGTCCCCGCCCAGGACCTTGGCCCAGAGCGTCGCGAATCGCAGGAAATCCTGCCGCCGGCACTCGAAGCACGGGCGATGGCCGGCGGCGAGGGCCGTTGGCTCATCGAGAAAGAAGAGCTCGGTATAGCGGCCGGGTGACATCACCTCGCGATGCCGGCCGTTGAAGGCAAGCCGGCAGCAAATCCACTGCCGGGAGACCCACCTCCGCCGCCCGAGTCGCTTGACGTCGTCGTGGAGCGCGCCGCCCCGGTTGCCCATCATGAGACCGCGCGCCGCATCGGCCACGATCTCGCCCTCGGGCGTCACCCGGTTCTGCAGTGGCATGATAGGATCCGGCCAACTCGAAACGAACCTTTCCAGGAGGTCCAGCATGGACGAGCCCCGCGTCAGTGTGAAGACCGTCGAGCATGGTGAAAGGGGGCGCGTGGCCCATGTCACGGTCGACAACCGTCGGCGCCTCAATTGCCTCTCGACCCCGCTCGTCGTGGCGCTTCGCGAGACATTCGAGACGCTGGCGACCGACGAGGGCCTGCGCGCCGTCATTCTGTCCGGCGCCGGCGATCGAGCGTTCATCGGCGGTGCCGATCTCAATGAGCTCGGCGGCCTCTGCGCCGACAGTGGGCGGCTCTATATCACCCGGCTGCACAAGGCCTGCCTCGCCATCCGCGAATGCCCGGTGCCGGTCATCGGCCGCATCAATGGCTTCTGCCTGGGCGCGGGGCTGGAGGTCGCAGCCTCGTGCGATATGCGCGTCGTGGCCGAGGGCGCGGTGCTCGGCATGCCGGAAGTGGTCATGGGACTCCCCTCGGTGATCGAGGCGGCGCTGCTACCTGGGCTCATCGGATGGGGCAAGACCCGTGAGATCCTTCTCACCGGAGAGACCTTCGGGGCCGAGGAGGCGCGCGCGATGGGGTTCGCGCAGAAAGTGGTGCCTGCGGCCGGCCTCGACGGTGCGGCGGCCCACTGGGTGGAGCTGCTGCTGAAGGCAACCCCAAAGGCGGTGCGAGCCCAAAAAGCCCTGATGAATCGCTGGCAGCGCGTTTCGGTTGACGAGGGCGTCTATGCCGGCATCGACGCGCTTTCGGATGCCTATCGCACCGGCGAGCCTCAGGCCTCGATCCAGGCCTTTTTCGCCGCAAAAAAGGCGAACGCCAGGCCCGGCACCAAGTCCTGAGGAGGCGAGCCGCCCGCGACGATCTCCTGCTTCATCGGCGCAACACCGAAGATGGGTGCCGGGGATTGTCGGTCCACGCACCCTGGAGGGTCGCGAGCCGCAGCGCGGGCATGCAGGAGCTGTCCGACCCGATGACCAAGCATCGTCGGCACAAAAATAATGCACTCCCAAACCTTGACCCTACGTAGATCTGCTGCATCTGGACGTTGAGCGTCCTGCACCTATATCCTCAGCGTGTCCGTCCGGGCCCGCAGTCGTGGGCTTCCGTGGCTGGTTCAAAGCCTGAGGGGCAAAATGAACATCCGTTCTATTCTGACGTCCGGCAAAATGCTCGCAGTGGTTGCGGCGCTTGGGGCTGGATCGATGGTGGTGACCGACTTCGCAGAGGCCAGGAGCGGCCGTGGCGGCAGCGTGGGGAGCCGGGGCAGCAAGACCTTCGAGTCCGGCCCCGCGACCAACACGGCTCCGCGGGCAGCTCAGCCCGTGCAGAATTCCATCACAAAGCCCGGTGCCGCTGCCAATACCGCGACGCAAGCTGCGTCTCGCGGCGGCAGCATGATGCGCAACCTGCTGCTCGGTGGACTGATCGGCGCCGGCCTTGCGAGCCTGTTCGGAGCCGGAGCGCTCGCCAACGTGCTGGGCTTCGTGCTGCAGGGGCTGCTCATCGCCGGTGTCGTCATGCTGGCCATCATGCTCTTCCGCCGCATGCGCGGCGGTAGCAGCCAGCCGGCCATGGCGTCAGCAACGGCGGGCGCGGCCGGCACCCGGACGCCGCCGCAGGAGAATGCCTATCGGGCCAGCGCGGCCGGCGCGGGCTCGGTAGCGCCCGAGCTGCAGATCGTCGGCGACGACTTCAATGCGTTCGAGCGGCTGCTGAAAGAGGTGCAGCTCGGCTATGCCAATGGTGATCTCAAGGCTCTCGAGACGCGACTTACGCCGGAGATGCTGTCCAACTTCGCGCGTGAGCTCGACGAGAACAAGCGCCGCGGGGTCTCCAACGATCTTTCGGAGCCGAAGCTGCTGCAGGGCGATCTTGCCGAGGCTTGGCGGGAGGCCGGTGGCGAGTATGCGTCGGTCGACATGCGCTACGAGCTGATCGATGCCCTCGTGGACCAGAAGAGCGGCCGGGTCATCGAAGGCTCCACGACCGAGCCACAGCAGGTCGTCGAGCGCTGGACGTTCTGGCGGCCGACGGGCGGCAATGCCCGACAGTGGGAGCTGTCGGCGATCCAGCAGGTTTGATGGCCGCTTGCTAGTCACGCGGTCTGCCGGGCTCCATCCGCAAGGATGGGGCCCTTCTTTATGTGTGTCAGGCATGGTGCCGCAATTCACGCCCCGTGCTCACCCCGGGACACATCCGGATTGCCGGCCGTTGCCAAATCCCCTAACACCCGGGCCGTCTTACTCTGTGAGCTGGGCGCGCCCATGATCATCGCTATCGACGGACCGGCCGCCTCCGGCAAGGGCACGCTGGCCAAGCGGGTCGCGGCATACCTCGGCTATGCCTGCCTCGACACCGGCCTTCTCTACCGCGCCGTTGCAAGAGACGTCCTGGCGCGAGGGCAGTCTCTCGACGACGAGGCATTCGCCGCGCGCGCCGCCCTGTTGCTCGACCCATCGACGCTCGACGACCCGGAGCTGCGCTCGCCGAGCGCCGGCGATGCCGCCTCCGTGGTGGCGAAATTCCCATCAGTGCGACTTGCGCTCCTCGAGCTCCAGCGCACGTTCGCTAGACAACCGCCGGGCGCCGTGCTCGACGGTCGCGACATCGGCACGGTCGTGTGTCCCGACGCAGACTTGAAGATTTTCGTGACCGCAGATCTTGGCGTCCGTGCCCGCCGCCGCTACGAGGAGCTGCGCCGACGCGGTGATCCCGTGACCCTGGAAGGCGTGGCCGAGGTGCTGCGCCAACGCGACGAGCGCGACAGCAACCGGACCGATGCGCCTATGAAGCCGGCAGCCGATGCCGACTTGCTGGACACGACGGATATGGATATAGAAGCCGCATTCGAGGCTGCCGTCGGGTTGATCAAAAGGAGGATCGCCCGGCAGGAGTGACCGCAGAGGTTGCTCAAATCGAGGCCGGTGGGTGTCCCAGCCCGCTCGCGGCAGCGCTCCGACAAGTCGAAACCCGAGCGCCTTTCGAGGCGGCGTTGGCAGACTGCGGGATTAGCCGCGGTTCGCTGGCGCCGATTTCGTTGGTCGCCGATCCCCCTGAAACCAGAGACTTCGGCCGGACCAGTCGCCGGCCGCTGGCTCATTCACCCACCACCAAGGACATTTGATGAGCACCGAGGCCGCAACCAGAGAGATGAACCCGTCCCGCGGCGATTTCGAGGCCCTTCTCAACGAGATGATGGGCAACGAGAGCGCCTTCGAAGGCACCGTCGTCAAAGGCATCATCACGGCGATCGAGAAAGATCTCGCCGTGATCGACGTCGGGCTCAAGATGGAGGGGCGCGTTCCGCTCAAGGAGTTCGGCGTCGGCGGCAAGCCGGCCGACCTGAAGGTCGGCGACGAGGTCGAGGTCTACCTGGAGCGCATGGAGAATGCGCTCGGTGAGGCCGTCCTCAGCCGCGACAAGGCCCGTCGCGAGGAGAGCTGGACCCGGCTGGAGAAGCAGTTCGAGGCCAACGAGAAGGTCGAGGGCATCATCTTCAACAAGGTCAAGGGCGGCTTCACCGTCGATCTCGACGGCGCCGTGGCCTTCCTGCCTGGTTCCCAGGTCGATATCCGCCCTGTCCGAGACATCGGCCCGCTGATGCATCAGCCGCTGATGTTCCAGATCCTGAAAATGGATCGCCGCCGCGGCAACATCGTGGTCTCGCGCCGCTCGGTGCTCGAGGAGACGCGGGCCGAGCAGCGGTCGGAGATCGTCGCGCGCCTCGCCGAGGGGCAGGTGATCGACGGCGTCGTCAAGAACATCACCGATTACGGTGCCTTCATCGACCTCGGCGGCATCGATGGCCTGCTGCACGTCACCGACATGGCTTGGCGGCGGGTCAATCATCCGTCGGACGTGGTCAACGTCGGCGATACGGTGAAGGTGCAGATCATCCGGATCAATCCGGAGACGCAGCGCATCAGCCTCGGCATGAAGCAGCTGCTGTCGGATCCGTGGGAGGGCATCGAGGCCAAGTACCCGGTCAACGCCCGCTTCCAGGGCACGGTCACGAACATTGCCGACTATGGCGCCTTCGTCGAGCTGGAGCCGGGCGTCGAGGGGCTGATCCATGTCTCCGAGATGAGCTGGACCAAGAAGAACGTCCACCCCGGCAAGATCGTCTCGACGAGCCAGCAGGTCGACGTGCAGATCCTCGAGGTCGACCCCAACAAGCGTCGCATCTCGCTGGGTCTGAAGCAGACCCAGGACAACCCGTGGGATTCGTTCCTCACCTCCCATCCGAAGGGCTCGATCGTCGAAGGACCGGTGCGCAACATCACCGAGTTCGGCCTCTTCATCGGCCTCGACAACAATATCGACGGAATGGTGCACCTGTCCGACCTCGACTGGAACAAGGCGGGCGAGGAGGTCATCAAGGACTACAAGAAGGGCGACACGGTCAAAGCGGTCGTGCTCGACGTCGACAGCTCCAAGGAGCGCATCTCGCTCGGCGTCAAGCAGCTTTCGGGTGATCCGCTCGACGTGCTCGGCAAGTACAAGAAGGGCGATGCCGTCACCTGCGAGGTCACCGCTGTAGAGCCGAACGGCATCATGGTGAAGATCGCGGACACGGATATCACCACCTACATCAAGCGCGCCGACCTGAGCCGCGACCGGTCGGAGCAGCGCCCCGAGCGCTTCAACGTCGGCAACAAGGTCGATGCCCAGGTGCTGACGGTCGACAAGCACGCCCGCCGCATCACGGTCTCGATCAAGGCGCTCGAGATCGCCGAGGAGAAGCAGGCGGTCGCCCAGTACGGCTCGTCCGACTCGGGTGCATCGCTCGGCGATATCTTCAAGGCGGCCCTCAAGAAGCGCGAGGGTGGCGACGGCTGATCCCAGCAATCGCCGGAGACAGGAGGGGTCGCACCGGTGTGCGGCCCCTCTTTTTTGTTCCGGCAGCGCCGCTATCCGGCGCCCGGCAATAGTCGTCATGTCATCGGCCCGGTCGCCGCGTCGCGCCCGTGAGATCCAGGGGGATGCGGCGCGGCCGGCCCGGCGCGGATGTTGCTGGCGATCAGCGCCACGGCTGCCGTTACGACCGCGACGCCTGCGAGCTGGACGAGCTCGAGGCGCTCCCCGAGTGCGGCATAGGTCATTGCCGCGACGCCGGCCGGCACGAGATAGAATACCGATCCGACGCCGGAGGCGCCTCGGCCTTGCAGCATGTAAAGCAGCAGTGCCACCGCTCCGCCGGATACCGCAATCGCCTGCCAGGCTAGCGACCCGATCAACACCGGGGTCCAGTCGACCACGCGCGTCTCGAGCGCGAAGGCGGCAAGCGTCACGACCGCCAGCCCGCCCGCGTGCTGCGCGAAGGTCGCCGATCCAACGCCGAGCCCTGCGGTGTGTCGCTTCTGGTAGATGGTGCCGCCCGACATCGCGGGCAGCGCGGCAAGAGCGAGCGCGAAGGTGGCGGGGCGTATGCCGCTGGATGCGAGGTCGAGCCAGGGCCAAAGAACGAGCGCTGCCCCCGCGAGACCGATCACGAAGCCGAGCCAGCCGAGAGGCGTGATCCGCTCGCCGAGAAAGATGCTGGCAAGCAAGGCGGTGGTGATCGGGTGAAGGCAGACGACGAGCGCGACGATGCCCGCCGGCATGCCAAGATAGATGCTCCAGACGACGCAGCTGAGGTAGACGCCCTGCATTGCGGCGCCGGCGACGGCCGCATGCGCGAGGAGCCACGGACGGCTGCTCCATGTGCGGCGCTCCCAGAGAGCCAGCGGTGCTGCGAGCATGACGACGAGGGCGAAGCGCAGGGCGAGAAACGTGCACGGCTCCGCGAAGGGGACTGCGAGCTTGGCGGCGACGAAGCCGCTCGACCAGATCAGGACGAAGAGTAGCGGGGCCGCCGCGGAGAGCATGTGTCGACCGACTCACGGCTGGGGCTTGCGCAGAGGCAGAACCACGACGAAGGCGAGCAGCCCCCAGGCGATCGCCGCCATTATGGCCAATCCGTAGTCACCAGTGGCGTCGACGGCGAAGCCGGCGATGAGCGGGCCGAGCAATCCCGCGATGCCCGTCGCCGTGAAGAATACCCCGAGCAGCGCTCCGAGGTCCCTCACGCCGAAGAACTCGATCAGCACCGGGGCCACGAGGGCGATGCGGACGCCATAGGCCACGCCGAGCAGTGCCGCGAACGCCAGCAGCCATGCGTATCCCGGCGCAACCAGCCAAAGCCCGTAGCTGAGCGCCATCGTCAGCACCGACAGCTTGTAGAGGCCGATCGCCCCGAGTGTGTTGCCGACGAGGCCTATGCCGAGCCTACCGGCGATGCTCGCGCCGCCGATGACCGAGATGAGCCACGAGGCCGAGACCGGATCCACGCCGCGCCGGGCCGCAAAAGCGGGAAGAAACACCAGCGGCACGAACAGCGCCATCGTGCCCAGCACCCACGAGCCGTACATGACGGCAAAGGCACGCGAGCGTAACGCCTCGCCGAGCGGGCGCCCTTCGGCGGAGGCAGCTCCCTGGGGACGGCGCACGATAAGGGCAGCCACTCCGATCACCACCATGCTCGCCGCGCCGAGGGCCGCCATCGTGGCACGCCAGCCATTGTGCTCGATGCCCATCGCGACCAGCGGCGGGACGGCCAGCATGCCCAAGCCGGTTCCGGCAACCCCAATTCCCAGCGCACGAGTCCGGTAGCGATCGAACCATCCGCCGATGATTGCGAACGTCGGGATGTAGGCACAGGCCGCTCCGATGCCGACGCCCAAGCCGTAAACCGCGAGACCGGTCCAGGCGTCCCGGACGAGCGACGTCAGAGCCAGACCTCCCCCCATCGTGAGGGCCCCGGCCATGGCGATCCACATCGGCCCCATGCGATCGCCGATCCGGCCGGTCAGCGGTCCGAGCAGATAGAAGGCAAGGCTCGACACCGCATAGTAGGCCGACACGACCGACTGGCTTGCCCCGAGGTCGTCCATCACGGGCTTCATGAAGACGCCGAAGCTGTAGACGACGCCGAAAACGACGAAACCGACGGCAAATGCCGCGGCGAGCATGCGCCAAGCCAGGGCCGAATCGGGCCTCGCATGCGGATCGGGAGAGTTTGGCGCCATGGCCTCGCTGACGGGATTGGGGCGGGCCGGCATCTAGCGCGGCCGATGTCAAGGAGGCCACCCGATTCCTGCTCCGTCCGACTTACCCACCCGGCCCCGACCGTCGGCTATTGAACCGCCGAAGGCGCGTGGCCTAGCATTGGGGACCCGGCAGAAGCCACAACAAGCCGGAAGCGGAGGAACACCAGATGTCCTACTTGAGCGCGCTGAGATCAGCGCTCGCGATGGCCGCTATCGGCCTCGCCTTCCCTGCGTCGGCGCAGGACGTCTGGCCGTCGAAAGCGGTTCGCGTCATCGTGAATTTCGGGCCCGGCGGCTCGGCCGACAATACGATGCGGCCTTTCGCCGAGCGCCTGTCCAAGAAGCTCAACCAGCAGATCGTGATCGAGAACCGGGGCGGCGCATCGGGCGCGCTCGGCCTCGAGGCGCTCATGAAATCCCCGGCCGACGGTTACACCTTCGGCGTCACGCCGTCGCTCAGCATGGTGATCCTGCCGCATCTGCGCAAATTGCCATTCGACCCGATCAAGGATTTCGCCCCCGTCGTCAACATGACGACCGGCACGCTGCTTCTCGCAGTCCACCCGTCGCTGCCCGTCAACTCCGTGCAGGAGTTCGCCGCCTACGTGAAGAAGAACCCCGGCAAGGTCAGCTGGGGGACGGCTGGCGTCGGATCGTTCGGCCACATTATCTGCGAGGCGTTCAAGCTCCAGATCGACGGCGACATCCTCCACGTGCCCTATCGCGGCGGCGGAGAGTCGCTGCAGGACTTTCTCGCCGGTGTGCATCACGTCCACGCCGACCCGAATACGTTGCCCCACGTCGCTGCGGGCAAGGCCAAGCTGCTCGCCGTGAGCGATCTGCAGCGCCACCCGCATTACCCGAACGTGCCGCTGATGAAGGAGATTTATCCCGAGTTCGACCATGTGGCATGGTTCGCCATGTACGCGCCCCTCGGCACGCCGCCCGAGGCGATCCGGAAGATGAACGAGGCGATCAACCAGGTGATGAAGAGCGATCCGACTCTGAGGGAGCAGCTGCTGAAGACGGCGCTCGGCCCGGCTGGCGGCACGCCCGAGGATCTCGCGAAGTCCACCAGGGACGATCATGCCAAGTACGGCGCACTGGTGAAGAAGCTGAACATCAAGACGGAGTGAGAGCAGTCGCTTTTTGTCCCCGAATAGTGCGGCGAGTCCGGTCAGTGCCGGCTCGCTGCAAGGGTATCCGGCACTCGCACAGCGCCCTCGACCACCGAAGCGCCATCGCCATTGCTAGGCCCGAACGGGGGCGCCAAACTCTGCGTATGCAAGTCGTGCTCCGGGGAGACAACGGATGGCGGATACATTCGACTATGTGATCGTCGGCGCTGGCTCGGCCGGATGCATTCTTGCCAACCGGCTCACGGCGGACGGCCGCTCGACAGTGTGCATCCTCGAGGCCGGGCCGCGTGACTGGCACCCGTTCATCCATATCCCTGCCGGTTTCATTCACACGCTCACCATGCCTCGCGTGAATTGGCTCTACGAGGCCGAGCCGACCGAGGCGATCAACGGCCGGGTCATTCCCGTGCCACGCGGCAAGACGCTCGGAGGGTCCTCGTCGATCAACGGGCATATCTACAACCGTGGCCAGCGCATGGATTTCGATGGCTGGGCGCAGAAGGGCAACCGCGGCTGGGGCTACAACGACGTGCTGCCCTACTTCCGGAGAACGGAGGGGCGGATCGGCGATGCCGACGATACGTTCCGTGGCCGCTCGGGCGATCTGAAGGTGACCGACCTCGGTGTCACCCATCCGCTTTGCGAGGCATTCATCCGGGGGGCCAACGAGATCGGCATCCCTCGCAACGCCGACTACAATGGCGAGCGACAGGAAGGCATCTCGTATGTGCAGCGAACAGCCTACAAGAGGCGCCGGATGTCGACGGCGCGGGCGTTCCTCAATCCAGCGCGCTCCCGATCCAATTTGACGATCCGCACCGGCGCGCATGCGACGGGCCTGATCCTCGAGGGCAAGCGGGCCGTCGGGGTGCGGTACGCCAAGGGAGGCCGAGGCGGCGCAAGCATGGAGGTGCGGGCTCGCCGGGAGGTGATCGTCTCGGGTGGCTCCGTCAACTCGCCGCAGCTGCTGCAGGTGTCCGGCATCGGGCCGGGGGCGCTGCTGCGCTCACTCGGCATCGAGGTGCGGCACGAGCTGGCGGGTGTCGGCGAGAACCTCGCCGACCACTACGCGCCGCGGTTCGGCTATCGTGTCAAAGGGGCCGAGACGCTCAACGAGCGATCGAAGGGGCTGCGTCTCGCCGGTGAAATTCTCAACTATTTCCTCGGACGGGAGAGCATCCTCGCGCTCAGTCCGTCGATGGTCTACGGATTCTGGCACTCGGACGAGGCGACACGGCCGAACGACCTGCAATTCCTGTTCACTCCGGCGAGCTACAAGCAGGGCCGGCACGGACTGCTCGACGATCATCCGGGCCTGACGGTCGCGGCATGGCAGCATCGGCCCGAGAGCCGGGGCTATGTGCGAGCCCGCACGGCGGACCCTTTCGCCCCGCCGGCGATCCAGCCGAACTATCTCGCCGCGGAAAAGGACCAGCAGGTGACCGTGGCCGCCATGAAGTTCGCGCGGCGTCTGGTGAATACGCCTCAGATGCGGCCGTATCTGCTGGAGGAGGACTATCCGGGTGCGAACGTGCAGTCCGACGACGAGCTGCTGGCGGCAGCCAGACAATGG
>JBFWQN010000155.1:0-10332 GCA_050249405.1 Hyphomicrobiaceae bacterium
CAGAGCTGCGCCAGCGTCAGCGCGTGGGCCGAGGTGCCGTTGAAGACGAGAAATGCCTCCGCGCGCGGCGCCTCGAGCACCGTGCGGATGCGCGCTTTCAACTCGGCCGTCCAGCGGTCGTCCCCGTAGGACGGCACGTGGCCCTCGCTGTTCGCAGCCAGGAGGGCTGCGAGCGCCTCGGGGCAGATACCGGCCTGATTGTCGGAGGCGAGCTGTTGCATCGGTCGAGGTCCGGAGAAGGGGTGCGTGGCTCAGCGCGTGATGGGCCATATGCGGCGGAACACGGCGACGAGCGCCGGCAGGAAGACGAGGTCGCCGATCAGAGAGGCGACGAGTGCGACGCCACACACGGCACCGAACAGGCGGAGCGACGGCAGACCCGAGAACACGGTGACGCCGAGCCCGAACGCCAGCACGACGGTGGTGAGGATGATCGCCGGCCCGACCAGCACACGCGCGCGCCGGATCGCAGGACCGGGGTCCTCGCCGGGGCGCTCCTCCCGTGCGAGGCGGTTGAGGAAGTGCACGAGCGCGTCGACGCCGAGGCCAAAGATGACGATCAACGCCACCACGCTCGCGAACTCGATGCCGAGGCCCAGCGCCCAGAGGCCGGCGCCGGTGGCGACGATCGGAAAGATTCCCGGCAGCAGGCTGATGATGCCGCTTGCGGGCGAGCGGAATGCGAGGCCGATCAGGATGGCGACGGCACCGACCGCGATGGGCACGCTCTCCATGAGCTGGCGGATCATGCCGGAGCTCGAGCGCGCGGCGATGGCCGGGAGGCCGGTCACTGAGATCTCGTAGCCCGGGTGTGCCTTGCGCACGGGGTCGAGCGCGCGGTCGATGCGGTCGACGACGGGCAGGATTTGACTTGCATCGACATCGGGCAGCCGGCCGGTCACCAGCACGGCCTTCTCGCTCGCGGCGATGAAGCGGCGAACCAGATGCTGGGGCAGCACCTGCACATAGCTTTTCAGGGTTTCGATCCGCGTGTCGCCCGCATCGGCAAGCCACCGGCGCAAGCTGTCCAGCGACCAGACATTGCCGAGCCCTGCGGTCTTCTCGAGCGCCTCGTGCGCGCTGGTGATCACGCTCAGCGTCGCAGGGTCGTAGAGGTCGGCCGGACCATGCCAGCGGATCATGACGTGGACGGGATTGGCACCGGTCAGCTTCTGGTCGAGGCGTCCCGTCGCGGCGAGCGCCTGCTCGCGATCCGGCACCTGGTCGGCGAGCCGGTCGCGCGGCTCGAGCTTCGAGAAGGCGAGGCCGAGCACGCCGAACAGCAGGAGCCCTGCGGCCGTCACGAGAAACGGCCGTGCCACGACCCGGTCCACGATGGCGCCGACCGCGTCGCCGAGCCAGTCCATGGCCCGGTCGGAGGGAACCCGCTCGCGACTGAGCGAGCCGTCACCGGGGACGAGCACGAGGCCGATCACCGGCAGCACGCCGACCACGGCGAAGTACGAGATGACCGTGGCGATGGCGCCCGCCGTGCCGAAGGTCTTGATGAGCGCCGAATCCGAGATGAGCAGCGCCAGGAACGAGATCAGCGCCGTGGCGTGAGCCAGCACGCACGCCGGCCCGACCACGAGCACGACGAAGCGCAGGGCCTCGAGCTTGCTGTCGCCATGCCGCAGCCTGTCGCGGATCGCGCTCACCACCTGCATGCTGTCCGAGAACCCCATGACCATGACGAGCGGAGTCATGACGTTGAGGAACAGGTTCATCTTGAAGCCGAGCCAGCCGAGGACGCCCAGCGACCAGACGACGGCGATGACCGGCGGAATGGCGGCGAGCAGCATCAGCGAGACGCGGCGGAAGAAGACGAGGGCGATGCCGGCGCCGAACAGCAGCCCCAGGCCATTGTAGGCGAGCTGGTCGTGCTCGACCGCATTGCGAATCTCGAGTTGCATCACCGGCGCCCCGGTGAGCTGCACTTTGAGCCCCGTGCCAGCCAAGCCCTTCTCGGCCGTCTCCCGGATGGCGCCGATGATCGCCTTGGGCCCGTGCTCCTGCACCTGCTTGCGGTCGAGGGAGATGACGGCGAGGGCCAGAGTGCCATCGTCGGAGAGGAACTTGCCGGCGACGATCTCGTTGGTGCGCAGCGTCTTGATCAGGGCGTCATAGGCGGCGCCCTCGGGGGGCAGGGTGTCAGGCACCACGGGTGGCGCATAGCCGGTGGCATCCGGCTTGCCGCGCGCCGAAAGCATCGAGACGAGTCCGTTGACACCGTCTGCGAGTTGCAGATCCACCAGAGTCGACGACAAAGCCGCGAGCTTGTCCCGCTTCAGCAGATCCGCGCCCTCGACCACGACCAGGATGTCGTACTCGCTCGATGGAAACAGGCGGTCGATGGCCTCGTACTGGCGATATGCGGGCGTGTCCGTGCGGAAAAGCTCGGACAGGCTGTCGTCGACGCCGAGCCTGAGCAGCCCCATGCCCGCGACCACCGAAAGGGCTAGGATCACGATGCCGGACAGCCATGGCACGAGCAGTGCGCCGAGGCCGAGCCGCTCCAAGCCGAAAGTGAGAGCGAAAGATCGCCTCGACTCCCCGGTGTCGGCCATCGATCCCCGCCTCTTCCATGCAGCCGGCCGCACCCCGCCGCGGCGCTCTCGCGCATCGCGGCCCCCGTGGAGCGCGCCCGGAATCCTCACCTCGCCGGACACTGCAACGCGCGCTTCGGGTCTGCAAGGGCCATAGCTGCAGATTGCGGCCCCAGCCGTCCCACGGTGCCCGCCCCCAGGCGCGCATGGCCTCGTGCGCGGGGGCTCGACGCGATGCCCTCGAGCCGCTATGCCGACGCCACCGCTGCCGAAGGCGTCACATGGCCGACAAGCTGCTCGATGCGCGTGACTTGCGCTGCCCGATGCCGATCCTGAAGGCGACCAAAGCCATCAAGGACGTGCCCGTGGGCGGCACTCTCGAGGTGCTGGCGACGGACCCCGGGTCGCAGGAGGATTTCGAGGCGTTCTGCCGGGTCGGCCACCATGTCATGGTCGACGAGAGCGTGGCGGACGGCGTTTTTCGCTTCGTGATCCGGCGCGGCGCGCCCGCGGCGGGCTGACGCTGCCGACGCCAGCCGCGAATGGACCATCGGCGCCGTCGCACCCGTCGACAAGCTCAGCGTCGTCCTTGTGGCCGTCTTCGGCGTGTTGCTGCTCGGCGAGAGCCTGAGCCTCGCCAACTGGGCGGGTCTCGGGCTCATCGTCGCCGGCATTCTGCTGACGATTCTCGGGTGAAGTCACGCTAGCCGTTGAACCTGGCCTTGCGCTTGGCGAGGAACGCGGAAACGCCTTCGGCGAACTCGTCCGAGCCGAAGGCGACGCCCTGCGCGATGGCCTCGCGCTCCAGGAACTCCTCGTAGCTCGATTCATAGGCGCGCTGCATCATCACCTTGGACATGGTGAGCATGGGGCCGGGGCCGGAGGCGATCTCCTCGGCGGCCGCGAGCACCTCCTCCATCAGCTTGTCGGGTGCGACGCAGCGGTTGGCGAGACCGATCTGAACGGCCTCCTCGGCGCTGTAGCGGCGGTTCAGGAGGATCATCTCCTTGGCGCGCAGCATGCCGATCGCCCACGGCAGCGTTTGCAGCACGCCGACGTCGGGCAGCGCGCCGAGCTTGGAGTAGCCGCTCATGAAGTAGGCGTTGGACGATGCGATCACCACGTCTGCCAGCAGGGCCAGCGCCAGCCCACCGCCCACTGCGGCGCCGTTGACGGCCGCGATCACCGGCTTGTCGCCGCCGAGCAGGGCCTCGGCCCAGGTGTGCACGGCCTGCATGCGGCGGCGGACGGCCGGCGCCGTGCGTCCCGAGGCGTCCTGCATGGCGCGGATGTCGCCGCCGGCGCAGAAAGCCTTGCCGGTGCCAGTGATGACGATGCAGCGCACGCTGTCGTCGCCGAGCACCCTGGGCACCGCTGCCTGCATTCCGGCCTTTATGGCCGGCGACAGCGCGTTCATCACGGCCGGGTCGTCGAGCCTGAGGACGGCCACTGCACCGTGCCGTTCGATCTTCACCGCATCCATTCCGGCCTCCATGTCTTGCCCGGCAAGATCATGGAGGCCGCCATCGGGGTCTGTCGAGTGAGCGCGCGCATGGGGATCCGCCTCGTGTCGGGTCTCACCCGTCACGGACGCCCGGATCAGATGCGGGCGGCCAGGTTGCGCACCAGCTGGATCGCGTTGATGAACGGCGGGCGGGGCGGGATGGGGCAGCGCACCACGGTGCCGCAGAACTCGTCGGCTACGACGCTGCCGCCGGCGACTCGCTCGATCCCGGCGGTATCCAGGCTGCGGATGGTCTCGTTCAGGTCGGTCTTGGGCGTTTGGTTCATCGATCTCGTCCTTGCTTGAAGCCGGCGATCTCACTCGCCATTGGGCGAAGATTGACAGTTGGAGTGCCCGGCCGCTGTGATCGCGCGCACACCAGCAGAGCTCGAGCGGCTTCACGGCTCCTCTCGAAACATGAAACGGCGCCGCTCCAGGCGGGAGCAGCGCCGCGATGTCACCTCGGACGCCGAGGCGCGATCAGAGCTGGAACACCGGGCCCCGGGGGAAGGTCGGGCCGGGCAGCCAGGGACCCGGGAACGGGAAGGGGAAGCGCGGGCGGCCCGTGCCGCACCAATCGTCGATGATGGAGAGGCCGGCTGCACCGGCCACGCGGTCGATCTCGGCGATATCGAGATTGCGGATGGCGTCGTTGGCGTCGGTCTTGATGGTGTCGGTCATCGATCTCTTCCTTTGCATTGTTCTCGGCCGGTTCGTCTCGGCACTGACAGGAAGGTGAGCGATGACACGGTCCGATGCTGTGATCCGGCGCACAGGGCGCAAATTTTCGCCCCGCGCGCCGAACTGATCGTCAATTCGCCGCCGGCAGGCGGTGCGAGAACGCGGTCTCCTCGGAGGTGACGAACTCGAGGAGGGCGGCTTGTCCCTCCTCGGTAGCGCGCCGTGCCCGGCGGAAGGCATCGGCGATCTGCTCGGGGTCGTCCACACGCTCCGACCAGCCCCCGAGCTCGCGGGCGATGCCGGCATAGTTGCCGCCGAGATCGCGCGAGTTGTGCCGCTCATGGCTGAGCCTCATGTGCGGGATCTCGATGGCCATCGTCGAGTTGTTGAGCACGACGGTGAGGATCGGCACGCCTGCACGCACGGCGGTCTCGAAGTCGAGGCCGGTCATGCCGAAGGCGGCATCGCCCATGAAGTTGACGCAGAGCTTGTCGGGCGCCGCGACCTTGGCGCCGATGGTGAGGCCGAGACCGGTGCCGAGCTGGTGCGACTTGCCCCAGCCCATGTAGCCCCGCGGACGCGTCGCCTTGTAGAACGGCAGGATCTGGTCGCGCGGGCTGCCCGAGTCGTGCGTGACGATAGCGTCCTTCGGGTCGACGACGCGCATGAACTCGTGGATGACGCGGTAGGGGCAGATCGGCCGGTCCTTCGACGTGAGCTTGGCCTGCCAGCCGGCGAGCCATTCCTCGCGCACACGGGCAATCGCCTGCGCCCGCTCGGGTCCGCGTGCCGCCTTGGCGAGCCGGTCCTTCACCGCCTCGACGAGGGCGGCGAGCACCAGCTGCGCGTCACCCAGGATTCCGATCTCGGCCGCGACGCTCTTGTTCAGGTCGCGGGCGTCGTTGGTGGCGTGGATGACGCGCTTCTCGGGTGCAATGGCCGGGCTCGTGATGCGGTGCGGCGTGAACGAGCAGCCGATGCCGAGGATCACGTCGGCCTCGCGCAGGGCTTGCAGCCCGTGTCCGGTGAACACGATGCCGCCGGTGCCGACCGCGAGCGCATGGTCCTCGGGCATGGCGCTCTTGGCTCGCCCGAGGTCATGACGGGGGCCTGCAGCAGCTCGGCGAGCTGGACGAGCTCGGCCGTCGCCTCGGCATAGAGCACACCCTGCCCGGCATAGAGCAGCGGCGCCCTGGCCTCGACCAGCAGGCGTGCCGCATCCTCGATGTCTCGCGCATCGGGTGCCGAGCGCACCTGGCGCACGTTGGCGTAGGCCGGCGGCGCGTCGAGCTTCGCCTTCACGATGTCGTTCGGAACCTCGACCATGACAGGGCCCAGGCGGCCGTTGCGCAGGGCATTGAAGGCGCGCCGCATCACGGGCCCCACCTGCCCTGGCATGGTGATCGGCTCGACCTGCTTGGTCACACTGGCGAAGGTGCGGGTCGAGTTGAAGAACGGGAAGACGTGTGCCACCTCGCGCGGATGGCCGAGCGGCAGGAACAGCACGGGGGCGGAGTCGGAGAATGCCGATGCGATGCCGGGAAAGGCGTTCTCGGCGCCCGGCCCGTACTGCATGGCGAAGACGGCCGGCGGGCGGCCGTTGGCCGTGCGCGCGAAGCCCGAGGCCATGTCGACGCCGGCCCTTTCCTGGCGGCAGATGATCGGCTTCAGCCCGGCGGCCACGGCTGCCTCGATGATGGGCGTCGTCGGGAAGCAGAAGAGCGTCGAGATGCCCTCGCGCTTCAGGATATCGGCGATGGCGTCCATCACCAGCATGGCAGTTCTCCTCGGTTGGGCTGACGGCGTGGCGGCGATATTGGCGCCGCAGAACGGCGAGAGCCAGCCCCGTCGTCGAGAGGCCGAGCTCCGGGTCGAGGCAGCGGTCGATCCGTAGCGGCAGTCTGCCTTTCATAATATCAAGTAGGCAGCGCCACATTCGCGGCAGGCGGGCCCAAGACGCGGCTTGCCGGGGTTCGGGGAGGAGTTGGGGATGGCACGCAAGGTCCTGATCGGCGGCTTCAAGCACGAGACGAACACGTTCTCGAGGTTGCTGACCGGGCTCGACGCCTACCGTGCACGCAGCCTCCACATCGGCGGCGACATAGCCAAGGCCTATGCCGGCACGCGCACCGAGATCGCGGCCTTTCTCGATGCCGCGAAGCGACACGGCTGGCAGCCCATTCTCTCGATCGTCGGCGACGCGACACCGTCGGGCCTCGTCACGCGCGAGGCGTTCGACACGTTCGCCGGCCACATGCTGGAGACGATCCGGACGGAGGGGGCGGTCGATGCGGTGTTGCTGCAGCTCCATGGCGCGATGGTGTGCGAGCACACGCCCGACGGCGAAGGCAGCCTCCTCCGTCTGGTCCGGCGCGCTGTCGGCCCGGACGTCCCCATCGGCGTGACGCTCGACCTCCATGCCAACGTCACGCACGCCATGGCGCACAACGCTGATGTCATCGTCGCCTACCGCACCTACCCGCACATCGATTCCTACGAGATCGCGACCGAGTGCGCCGATCTCATTGCCCGGACGCTGGCCGGCGAGATCCATCCCACGGTGACGCTCGCGCAAGGCGCCATGATCGACGGACTCGACCACGGCCGCACGACGACGCCCGGCCCCATGACCGAGGCGATCGCCATGGCGAGGGACATGATGCGCGAGCCGGGCGTCCACTCGGTCTCCGTTCTGGCCGGTTTCGCCAAGGCGGACATCGCAGACGTCGGCCCCTCGGCGCTGGTGGTCGGCGACGGCTACGACCCGCGCTTTCGCGACATGGCGACCCGCATCATGACGCACGCGTGGGAGACGCGGCACCGGACGTCGCTGGTGCCTCTCACGGCAGCTGAGGCCGTGCGCATCGCTCGCGAGAAAGGGCGCGCGGGGACGCCCGTGGTCATCGCGGACTACGCCGATAATCCCGGTGGCGGCGGCTACTCCGACTCGGCCGGGCTGTTGAAGGCCATGATCGATGCCGGCCTCGACAATGCCGCCATGTCGGCCATCTGCGATCCGGAAGCGGCCGCGGCATGCCACAAGGCCGGCATCGGCGGCAGGCTCCGTCTCGCGATCGGTGGCAAGATCGATCCGCTGTTCGGCCCGACCATCGAGGCCGAGGGCACGGTGACGGCACTCACCGACGGTCGATTCCGCATCGAGGGGCCGATGATGCGCGGCGTCGAGGTCAACATGGGGCCGTCGGCGGTCTTCAGGATCGGCGGCGTGGAGGTGGTGCTCGCCTCGAAGCGCTACCAGAACTATTGCCAGACGTTCTTCTCGTCGCTCGGCATCGAGCCGAGGTCACGGACCGTGCTCGCCGTCAAATCGATGCAGCACTTCCGTGCCGCCTATCAGCCGATCGCGAGCGAGGTTCTCATCGTCGACGAGGGCAACGGCATCACCTCGAACGACGTCTCCAAGCTGCCGTACCGCCACGTCCGCCGGCCGATCTTCCCGCTCGACCTGGATTGATCGCGCGTTGGCCGCGCGGCATCGCGAGCGGGTCGCCACCTACTTCTCGAGATGCGGCATCGGATCGACGGGCTTCGAGCCCTGGCGCAGCTCGAAGTGCACCTGCGGCTGATCGACGGCGCCCGTCTTGCCGGCCTTGGCGATGGCCTGGCCGCGCTCGACGCGGTCGCCGCGCTTCACGAGCAGGCTCTCGTTGTGGGCATAGGCCGAAACCCAATTACCCTCGTGGCGGATGAGCACCAGGTTGCCGTAGCCTTTGAGCTCGCTGCCGGCGTAGGCCACCACGCCGCCTTCCGCAGCCATCACGCTCGTTCCCTGGGGCACCAGGATGTTGATGCCGTCGTTGTGCGTGTTGTCGCCACGCGGACCGAACGAGGCGACCACGCGGCCCTTGGCTGGCCAGCGGAACTTGCCCGGGATAGAGGCCTTCAGAGACGGCTTGACGGGCGGCGCGGCGGGCTCGGCCTCGGCGGAGGCGTCGGTCATGACCGGCGCGCGCGGCGCGGCGACGGCGACCCGCTCTGGCTCCCGCGCCGGGTTGATGATGGTCGGCCGCGCGATCGGGGCGGAGGAAGGGGCTTCCTCGCGGGCCGGCGCTGCCGCGGGCCCGCCGGCGGCATTGGCGCTCGCGGCACCCGGCACCTTCAGAACAGTCCCGGCGCGCAGGCGTGCCGGGTCCGTGATGCCGTTGGCCGACTGCAACGCGGCGACCGTGACGTTGTAGCGCCGTGCAAGGTTGTAGAGGCTGTCGCGGGGCGTGACGGTGTGAGCGCCATTCCAGCCGGCCGGGGGCTCGGCGCTGGGCGCGGCGGCTGGGGGCTGGACAGGCGCCGGAGCTGGCGTGGACACCCGACCCGGTGCGCTGGTCGGATGCGCGCTGATGTGCTCGGGCGGCGCCGCGGCAACGGTCGTACGGCCCTTCCGGGCGGGGACGGCACGACGGCCAGCCGGCAACGCCAGCTTCTGGCCCGGGCGGATCATGGGCGTCTGCAGGCTGTTGACGCTCATCAGCTCCGAGATGGCGACGCGGTGCTTCTTGGCGATCCCGTAGAGCGTGTCGCCTTGCTGCACCTCGATGGTCTCCCCCCCGGCGCTCGCGGCGTGCTCGGGCGTGGCGCGGGGAGCCTTGGCGGCTGGCCCGCGGGCGGGCGGCTCAATGTTGCGCCGAGTCTCGGGCGCGCGACCGACCGGCTCACGGGACGTCGCCTCGCGGGACGTCGGCTCCGGGAGACCGGCCAGCCGAACCGGCGCCGTCGCGAGGGGCGGCTGGTAGGGGGCCGGGTTGTAGGCGTAGGGCGTTGCCGGAGGCGGACCAGCCGCAGGCTCGACGTCGACCGGACCACCGGCATTGCTGCGGCGCAGCGGCTCGCTCGGGGTCGGCGCTGACGCCACGCGCTGGCGCGGCGCATTCGAGTTGAAGCTGGCATTGGCCATGTCGAAGCGGCCGAGATCGGCGCTGCACCCGGCGAGGGCGGTAGCGCAAAGAACGCCCGCTGCCGCGAGGCTCAGGCGAGCCACTGCTGCGTTCGCCGTCGGATGACCTTGCTTACTCGACATGTGCACACCTCATACCCACCGCGAGTTAACCCTGTCGGGGTTAACGAGCCCTTAAGGCCCGGGCGGGTGCCCACGTGCGTCGATGGTGATTCGGGCGCGCCCCTCGCTACCGGCCCCATCGGCGACACGAAGCGGGGACACGTGTCGTGGCCCGCTCCATGCGCACCATCCGTCTAATTCACAATTGTGTGAGGAGAAGGGCTCGTTTCGGGCGCTCTTGCGGCCCACACATGAACGCCAGATGACTGGCTGCTGCAACTGGCGGCTTCGCTACCTCAGCGAAGGCGCTCGGCGAGGCGGGCGTGCATCGCGCGCTCGGTGAGGTTCATGCTGAGGGGCGTCACGGAGACCCAGCCGTTGTAGACGGCCCATAGATCGGTGCCGCGCTCGGGATTGGAGCGGCGAAGCGCGTAGCCGAGCCAGTAGTAGGGATTGCCCCAGGTATCGCGCCGCTCCTCGACTCCGAGGTTCTGCTGGTCGCGCCGCCCCTGCGTGGTGACCATCACGCCTTCGATATCGCCGGGCCGGCGATCCGGATAGTTGACGTTCATGAGGACGAGCGGCGGCCA
>JBFWQN010000156.1:0-10278 GCA_050249405.1 Hyphomicrobiaceae bacterium
TTCCATTTCTGCTCATAGATGCGCTGGCGCTCCTCGTCGCTCACGTCGAAGGCCCCAACCGGGTTGGCTTCCCGCAGCATGCCGTTCGGCTGGTAGCGCATCTCCGCGCGCTTCGCGGAATAGCCGTCTTTCCAGGAGCCCGCGTACTCGTCCGTCATCGGCATGTTGCGCGCGGGGATCGAGTAGTTGGCCTGGCGCTGGAACACGGTCAGGTGCGCCGCTTCCTCCGCAATAACCGGGATCGCCTGGATGCCCGAGGAGCCGGTACCGATCACCGCGACGCGCTTCCCCTTGAAGCTGACGGGCTCATGCGGCCAGTTGCCGGTATGGTATTTCTCGCCCTTGTAGTCGGCGAGACCCTCGAATTTCGGAATCTGCGCGGTGGAGATGCAGCCGCCCGCCATAATGAAATATCTGCAGGTGACCTTCTCGCCCTTGTCGGTCTCCACATGCCAGACTCGGGCTGCCTCGTCATAGCGGGAGGCGCGGACCTCGGTCTTCAGCGAGATGTATTTCCGCAGATCGAATCGGTCGGCGACATGGTTCGCGTAGGCCAGAATGTCCGCCTGGGCCGAGAATTTCTCCGGCCAGTGCCATTGCTGCTGCAAGTCCTCGTCGAAGCCGTATGAGTACTGCATGCTCTCGACGTCGCAGCGCGCGCCGGGATATCGGTTCCAGTACCAGGTGCCGCCGACGCCATCACCGCGCTCGAAGCAGCGGGCGGAAAAACCCTCCTTCTCGAAGCGGTGGAGGAGGTAGAGGCCGGAGAAACCGGCCCCGACAATGACGACATCGACGGTGGACGGCTGAATGGCAGAGGCGGACATGCGGCAGTTCCCAAGCTGGCGGCGGCCCCATGCAGGGCATCACGGCCCACAGCATAGGACCAACACCCGCCAAATTGGCAATGGTCCATCGACAGCCGCGGTGCGGATAACGCCATGCGGGGCCGTGCTCCCGAGTGGCTCGCGTCGCTTCGGTTGCGTCACGATCCTCTATCGCCGCCCATCATCCAGGCATTGCCCTCGGCCGCACCTGTCGTAACCTCGAGCTCGACACTCACGCCGAGGGAGCCCGCCGCATGACCGACACAGCCTCTGCCGTCGCACGTCTCGAGGCCAATCAAGCTGCCGAGAAGGCCTGGAACCCGCATGTGAACGCAGTCATCACGGCGATGCCGCATGCGCGCGCGGACGCGGAGGCGGCGGATAAGGCGGCAGCCGGGGGGCAGTGGCTGGGGCTGCTGCACGGCGCCATGATCGCGGTGAAGGACAACATCGACACGGCCGGCACGAAGACGACGATGGCGTCGAAATGGTTCGCCGACAACGTGCCGAACAGCGACGCGCCGGTGGTCTCGCGGATGCGGAAAGCCGGCGCGGTGCTCACACACAAGGTGACGCTGCACGAGTTCGCGTTCGGCGTGCGCTCGATGTCGTCGCTGATCGGACAGTGCAAGAACCCGTGGGATACGACGCGTATCCCCGGCGGCTCGTCGGGCGGCTCGGGCGTCGCGGTCGCAACGGGCATGGCCGACATGGCGCTCGGCACCGATACGGGCGGCTCGGTGCGCATCCCCGCGGCCATCAACGGCATAACCGGGCTGCGCCCCACGTCGGGCCGCGTGCCCAATGCCGGATGCTTCCCGGTGTCGGCGAGCCACGACACCATTGGGCCGATGGCGCGCTCGGCGCTCGACTGTGCGCGGCTGTTCGCTGTGATCGCGGGCTACGATGCGGACGATCCGACGAGCCGGGACCAGCCGCTCGAGAACTTCCTGCCGACGCTCGGCGACGGCATCGCAGGTGTGCGCATCGGCGTCGCCCGGAAATACTACTTCGACAACATGCCGGCGGATCGCGCGGCGGCGGTCGAGGGGGCAATCGCCCAGCTCGAGAAGCTCGGCGCCAAGATCAGCGACGTGGCGCTGCCTGGCGCCGAGACCGTGCAGGACCAGTGCGCGGTGATGATCTACTGCGATGCCTGCGACGTGCACCGCGACCGGCTGAAAGACCCGTCGAAGTGGGCGCCGCAGACCATCGAGCGCATGAAGCTCGGCCTCGACTGGACGGGCGTGGACTACGCGGCTGCCGTGCGTGCGAAGGAGTCTTGGATGCGCACGATGGCCAAGACGTTCGACAAGGTGGACGTGCTGCTGACGCCGACGATTCCTGTCGATCCGCCGCCGCATTCGGAGGACCGGTCGCTGTGGCTCGCGACCAAGGCCGTGGCACAGAACACGTACAACGGCGCCTTCGCGCACATTCCAGGCATTGCCGTGCCGTGCGGGCTCTCGAAGGCGGGATTCCCCGTGTCGGTGCAACTCGAGGCGGCGTGGTGGAAGGAGCCGCTGCTGCTCAGGATGGCACACGCCTACCAGCAAGTGACGGACTGGCACCTGAAGAGGCCGACACTGCCGAAGGCGTGACGGAGCCTGTACAGGTTGTTGCCTGTGGTGCCCCTCACCCTAACCCTCTCCCCAAGGGGAGAGGGGATTTCGGAGGGGAGAGGGGGCGAGCTGCCTCGCGCGCCTCAACCGAAGCGCTGCTTCGAGACCTCTAGAACGTCCTCGTAGGTGCGCAGGCCGGTGATGGGCGCGTTAACGAGCACAGCCATGTTGCCGGGCTTGTGCTCGTTGCGCAGCATCCGCATGTGGGCCTTCGGAATCTGCTCCCAGGCGAACACCTCGGACATGCAGGGATCGATGCGCCGCTCGACGACCAGCTTGTTGGCCTGAGCGGCCTGCAGCAGGTTGGCGAAGTGGCTGCCCTGCACGCGCTTCTGGTGCATCCAGAGGTAGCGGGCATCCATGGTCAGGTTGTAGCCGGTGGTGCCGGCGCAGATGACGACCATGCCGCCGCGCTTCACCAGCAGCACCGAGACGGGGAACGTCGACTCGCCAGGGTGCTCGAACACGAAGTCGACGTTGACGCCCTTACCGGTGATCTCCCAGATCGCCTTGCCGAGCTTGCGGGCCTCGTTGATCCAGGCCTTCTCCTCCGGCGTGCCGACCTTGGGCAACTGGCCCCAGCAGTTGAATTTCTTGCGGTTGATGACGCCCTTGGCGCCGAGCTGCATGACGAAGTCGCGCTTGTCGTCCTCAGAGACGACGCCGATGGCGTTGGCGCCGGCGGTGGCGCAAAGCTGCACCGCGAAGGAGCCGAGTCCGCCCGAGGCGCCCCAAACCAGCACGTTGTGGCCGGGTCGCAGGATGTGCGGGCGGTGACCGAAGAGCATGCGGTACGCGGTGGCGAGGGTAAGCGTGTAGCAGGCGCTCTCCTCCCATGTCAGGTGCTTCGGCCGCTCCATGAGCTGGCGGTCCTGGACGCGGGTGAACTGCGAGAACGAGCCGTCTGGTGTCTCGTAGCCCCAAATCCGCTGGGAGGGCGAGAACATCGGGTCGCCGCCGTTGCATTCCTCGTCGTCGCCGTCGTCCTGGTTGCAGTGGATGACGACCTCGTCGCCGACCTTCCAGCGCTTCACCTTGGAGCCGACGGCCCACACGATGCCTGCCGCATCCGAGCCGGCGATATGGAACGGGTTCTTGTGGACGTCGCGAATCGGCGAAATGGGTGTGCCGAGCGCCGCCCAGACACCATTGTAGTTGACGCCGGCTGCCATCACGAGAACCAGCACGTCGTGGCTGTCGAGCTCCCAGGTGGGAACAACCTCCACCTGCATGGCCTTGTCGGGCTCGCCATGCCGCTCGGCGCGGATGGCCCAGGCGTACATGGTCTTGGGCACGTGGCCGAGCGGGGGAATCTCGCCGATCTCGTAGAGGTCCTTCAGCGGCGGGCCCATGTCCGCGGTTGCTGAGCGGGCGGCGGCTGAGCTCGACGACATGACTAGTCTCCGGGTCTAGTTTGCGGCAGTGCAGCACAAATCGCTGCAACGCACAAGGCCGGTGGCCGGCTGCGATCCTGCCGGGGGACACGGAGTGGCTGATTGGCACGTCGTTCGTCTGGAAGAAGAATTCTTTTCAAATGTTCAGCGCTCATCAACCGACCGGCTTTACCCTGAGTTGCGAATCTCGATGAGTTTCAGAGCGGATGCAGCATGGCCGCACTTTGTAAAATCGCGATGCTTCTCGGCACCGACCCACTCACGCTGGTGGTGCTCGGGGCATTGTCGGCGTTCTGCGCGTATTTCATGAGCCGGGTCTCGCCCAACGCCATGTCGTGGCTGCTCTACTGGCCGGCTTTGATGGCTGGCGGCCTCATCGCGGACGATGCTGCCGTGGCCATGGGGATTTACGAGCTCTATCAAAGTGATACCTGCACGGGGCTCGACATCACGCTGTTGTGGGCAGCCGCGGGCGATGGGCTGCAGAACGTGCTGCTCGCCTCGACGTTCGGCATGTGCGTGAGCGGCCTCGCTCTTCTCGCCGCATTGCGCATCGTCGACGAGGCGCGCTGAGCGATTGCCGCCGGGCCCCTCGCGATCCTCGGTATAGCCGGCTTGGACCTTCCCTGTTGTCCGACCGCCGCGCATGCTAATCGGGCGCGGCAGGCTGCTACCCCCGGCACGGAGACGCACATGGACCGACCCGAGCTCGCCAAGAACGCGGCGAACTACGTACCGCTGTCGCCGGTGAGCTTCCTGGCGCGTGCGGCGGCCTTCTTCGGCGCCCGAACGGCGGTGGTGCATGGCGCCCGCCGCTACACGTATGCCGAGCTTTTCGCCCGGACCCGGCGGCTCGCCCATGCGCTCGCCAAGGCCGGCATTCGGCGGGGGGATACCGTAGCGATCGTCGCGGCCAATGTGCCGGCCATGCTCGAGGCGCACTATGCGGTGCCCATGCTCGGCGCGGTGCTGAACCCCATCAACACCCGTCTCGATGCGGGCGCCATCGCCTTTTGCCTGGAGCACGGGGAGGCGCGGCTCCTCATGGCCGACCGCGAATACCACGGCACGGTCAGGGCAGCACTGGAGCGGCTCGGGCCCAAGGCTCCAATCGTGATCGACATCGCTGACGCAGAAACGGCCGATGCACCGCACCTGGGCAATATCGAGTACGAGAGCTTCATAGCGGCCGGCGATCCGAGCTTCGAGTATCCCGGCCCGGTCGACGAATGGGATTCGATCTGCCTGCTCTACACCTCCGGCACGACCGGGAACCCGAAAGGCGCGGTCTACAGCCATCGTGGCGCCTACCTCGGGGCCCTCTCGAATGCGCTCACCTTCAAGCTGGACCACGAAAGCCGCTACTTGTGGACGCTGCCGATGTTCCATTGCTCGGGCTGGACGTTCACATGGGCCGTGACGGCTGCCGGGGGCACACACGTGTGCCTGAGGCGCGTCGAGCCGAAACGGATCTTCGACTTGTGTGCCGAGGAGCGCGTCACGCACATGTGCGGTGCGCCGATCGTGCTCAACATGCTGGTGCACGCGCCCAGCGAGGCAAAACGCGCACTGTCGACGCGGCCCAAGGTGGCGACGGGCGGTGCTGCCCCTCCGGCGATCGTGATCGAGCGCATGGAAGCCATGGGATTCGAGGTGCTGCACCTCTACGGCACAACGGAGAGCTATGGGCCATCGACGTACTGTGCTCACGACGCAGCCTGGGATGCGCAGGGCTTCGACATCAAGGAGCGGTACGCGCTCATGGCGCGACAGGGCGTGCCGCTCGCCATGATCGAGGACATGATTGTCGCGGAGCCGAAGACGCTCGAGCCGGTGCCTCGAGACGCCGGTCATCTCGGCGAGATCATGCTGCGCGGCAATACCCTGATGAAGGGCTACCTGAAGAACGAGGCCGCGACCGCGGAAGCCTTCGCCGGCGGCTACTACCACTCCGGCGATCTCGCCGTATGGCACGGCGACGGCTACATCGAGGTGAAGGACCGGTCCAAGGACATCATCATCTCGGGCGGGGAGAATATCTCCTCGCTGGAGGTGGAGGAGGTGCTCTACCGACATCCCGAGGTGATGGAGGCAGCGGTCGTCGCACGGCCGCACGAGAAGTGGGGCGAGACGCCTTGCGCCTTCGTCACGCTGAAGGCCGACGCGAAGCCGACGACGGCCGAGGACATCATCGCCTGGTGCCGGGCCAACATGGCTCACTACAAGTGCCCGCGCACGGTGGTGTTCGGACCGCTTCCGAAGACGTCAACGGGGAAAATCCAGAAGTTCCTGCTGAGGGACCAGGCCCGAAACGGCAGTTGACGCCATCGGGCTGCCGGCCGGGCCGTCAGACGCGGTCCACAGACCTCGCGGGGCACTTTCTCACATGAATGCCCATCATCGCGAGCCGTCCGAGCTCGGACGGGCGACGTCGCTGGCGCTCCTCGCCGTGATCGCGGTCTCGTGGGGGCTGACGTGGCCGGTCAACAAGGCGATGCTCGCCTACACGACGCCGATCTGGGCGGTATGGGTCCGCTATGTGGTCGCGACCGCTGCCTTGGCGGTGCTGACGCCGGCGCTGGGGCGGCTGAGACTGCCGCCGCGCCACGACCTGCCCGTGGTGCTCAGCATCTCGTTGCTGCACATGGTCGGTTTCGGTGTGCTGTGCAGCATCGGGCTGCAGTTCGTCGGGGCCGGGCGCTCGGTTCTGCTGGCCTATACGACGCCGTTCTGGGTGTTCCCGTTCGCGTGGATCGTGCTCGGAGAGCGGCTCACCGGCTCGCGCCTGCTCGCGCTGGCGTCGGGCATTCTGGGATTGCTGCTGCTTGTCAATCCGGTGGGCCTCGACTGGGGTGACCGCAATATCCTGGTGGGGCATGCGGTCATTCTCATCGCAGCCGTGCTGTGGGCGGCGAGCATTGTCTTTGCACGCCGGCATCGGTGGTCGGTGTCGCCGTTCGATCTGCTCGTGTGGCAGACGTTACTCACCACATTCTTGACAGGTGCCCTCGCCTGGCTGGTGGAAGGTCCGCCTCGCATCGAGATTACGGGCACGTTCGTTCTGCTTGCCCTCTACGGCGGCGGAATCGGCACGGCGGTGGCGTTCTGGGCGCTCAACACGGTCAATCGCGTACTGCCGGCGACCACGACATCGCTCGGTTTGCTCGGGGTGCCGCTGCTCGGCGTGGCGAGCTCGATGGTGATGCTCGGCGAGCCGCTGGATCTCCTTTCCGGCGCTGCGCTGGCCTTCATCGTGGGGGGCATCGCGATCGGCACGCTGGCAGGGCGACGCCCTGCCTGATGCTGCGCGGACGTGTCATGTGGGGCTGGTCCGGGTTATCGCGGGTCCTGTAGGCTGGCACGCACGCGCCCAAAATAAGGATGTCCCAGATGCCGCCTCCGACCACTCTCGAGCATCTTCTCGCCTTCGAGGCTATCCGGCAGCTCAAAGCCAGCTACTGCCGTTTCGTCGACACGAAGCAGTGGGACCGGCTCGCGACGGTGTTCGTACCCGAGGCGCGGCTCTATGGGCTCGGCTCCGTCGGCGACGGGGGCTCGCCGGCCGAGTTCGTCGCCGGCATCTCGCAGCGTCTGGCGCGCGTTGTCTCCATCCACCACGTGCACAATCCGGAAATCGCGCTGACCGGACCGGACATGGCGCGCGGTATCTGGCCGATGATGGATTATCTCGAGTTTCCCGACGGCGAGGGACCGCACGAGACGCCGGGCAGCCGCGGCTTCGTAGGATGGGGGCATTACGAGGAGGAGTACCGGATGACGCCGGCCGGCTGGAAAATCGCGATGATGCGGTTGACCCGGCTCCGGTTCGACCCGCTGCCCGCGAGCCATCCCCGCCCGCTGCCGGGCCGGCTCTCTGCGACGCCGGGATGGATCTGAGCCGACGGGTCAGCGGGTAGCCGCCGTTGCCTTGGGCACTGCAGCGTGGCTCATGGCGCCGAACGCCCTGCTCGAGGTGTCTGTTGACATGGGGCGGACAATGCCGTGATTAAGCGCCGCTCACCGGCGTGCGGCTTTGCCAGCCGGTCGAGCGGCCTGATTGCCCCAGTGGCGGAACGGTAGACGCGTCAGACTCAAAATCTGATATCCGCAAGGGTGTGGGGGTTCGAGTCCCTCCTGGGGCACCAATCGGGGCTGGCGCGGCGGTGCTATCCACATGTGGGGCAATGCGGCCGGTTCAGGTGGCTGCGACGCCGTCGTATAGTCGCGATCGTGCCGCACCTGAGAGGCCCGATCCCATGCCGCTTCATCTCGTCAAACTCTGCGTCGGCTGCGGCTCAGTGGAGGAATTAGTCGACTGGCAGGCCATGCGGCTGCGCCAGATGCGGCGCGACGGGCTCGAGCCCGAGATTTTCCACCGCACGTTCCAATCGCCGAAGCGGCGTGACGAGCTGCTCGACGGCGGATCGCTTTTCTGGGTGATCAAGGGAATCGTCCAGGCCCGCCAGCGACTCATCGACATCCGCGAGGGGGCAAAGGACGACGGCACGCCCTGTGCTCTGCTCGTCCTCGACAAGGCCCTCGTACCTGTACGGCCGGTTCCGCGGCGCGCGTTTCAGGGTTGGCGATATCTGGCCGCCGAGGATGCGCCGTGCGATCTCGCCGGGTCGCAACTGGCCGGTGTGGCAGAGATGCCGCCACGCCTGAGGAAGGACCTCGCCGAGCTGGGGCTTCTCTAGCCAGAGCTGTTATCAGGGCGCGCGCAAAATCGGACCCCGGACGGCTCGGGGGGTGCCGTCCGGGGTCCAGGGATCGAGGGGCCGGGAGGGGTAGCCGACGCCACGATCGGGCCGCCGAATATAGGCGGCAGGGAAACCAACGCTTCGACGGAGAGGGCCGAGCCGGGCAGAGCCACACGTGGCAACCACTGCCATGGAGGAGCCGTCGAAGCCAACACCACGCGCGGTCAGCGCCGGCTCGGCCTCGAAGCTTCAAATAGGGAGCGGAGCGCAGGTTGGGAGACCTCGGAACGATCAACCCGGATCACGAAACCGTTGGCTGCGCAGCAGCGTTCATGCTGCCCGATCGAGATGCTCGTCGCCGTCATCGTTGCGAGCGGCGGCGAAGGCGAGCTCGGCCGCGGCACTGAGGGCTGCCGCAGCAGTACGCCGGCGGGGGCGGAACCAGCGTAGGCCGGTATTGGCGAGACAAGCCTCGCCCCGCGTCTCCTGCACCATGAGACCGTCGTCCGCGCCAAGCAATGGTGACAACCGGGCCTCGACCTCGGCGGCGCCGAGGCTCGTACGCAACATCCATGCGGTCTCCAGGGGGCGAGCCCAGGCGTCGGCCATCGTCATCAGCGCATCGGCGAGCAAGGGGCGGGCATCGCTGGAGCGGGCGAGGTCGTAGGCGACGAGGAGAGTGCGGGTCATGGTGGTTCTCGTGGGCGGCGAGAGGGATGGTGCGTCGTCCAGCGGGGCTGAGCTGCAGCCCAGTGAACATAGATAGAACATGCTGCGATTCGCGGGTTTGTTCAATCTATGTTCACGGCGGCGATGCGGGTGACCGGTCGAGATGGCATCGCCTTGAGCCGGCAATATGCCGACCGCCGCCGGTGCTGGCCGCCGGTGCGGCTGCGGGGACGAGACGAGGCCGGCCGTGGATGAATTCCTCGGGTCAGCCGCCCGCCCGCCCGTCAGCGACTGCCTTGTGCAGCAGCAGAACCGGAACGAGCCCCACGAGAACGATGGCCACGGCACCGACGCTTGCGGCCTCGACCTGCTCCAGGCCGGCGAGCGCGTAGACATGAGTCGACAGCGTCTCGAAGTTGAAGGGCCTCAGCAAAAGGGTGGCCGGCAGCTCCTTCATGGCATCGACGAAGACCAGCAGCCCGGCGGTGGCGAGGGCGGGCAGAAGGAGCGGGAGATGCACACGGCGGAGGGCCGACAGCGCCGTCTCGCCGAGCGTGCGGGCCGCCGAATCGAGGTTCGGCGAGATGCGCTCGAGGCCAGCCTCGACCGTGCCGTGCGCAACGGCGAGAAAGCGGACGCTGTAGGCGAGAACCAGCATCGCGAGCGTGCCGGAGAGCAGGAGCCCCGTGGAGATGCCAAGCCAGGCGCGGGCGAGGCCGTCGATCCAGTTGTCGAGGCCGGCAAGCGGGATGAGCAATCCGAGCGCGAGCACGGTACCCGGCAGCGCATAGCCGAGGCCGGCGATGCGCACGGCTGGCCGGGTGAAGCCGTTCGCCGCGACGCGCCGCGCGTAGGCGAGAACGATGCCGAGCCCGACAGCGACAGCTGCGGCGACAGCGGCGAGCGCGATGCTGTTGGCGGCGGCACGCCAGAACCCCTGCTCGAGCGCATCGTCGAGATGGCTCGCGGCATTGGCGACAAGCATCGAAAAGGGCAACACGAAGCCCGCGACTGCAGGGACGGCGCAAATGGCGAATGCCGCGATCGCCCGCCAGCCATCGAGGTC
>JBFWQN010000157.1:0-10195 GCA_050249405.1 Hyphomicrobiaceae bacterium
GCATTGGGTCGCTCGCCGGGCCGTGATTGGTCTGGCGGCGCACGCGAGGTGGAGACGTGCGCCGCCCGGACCCCAAAATGCTGCCCAGTCTCGAGAACGTCCGCATCGCGGTGATCGGCCTCGGCTATGTCGGCCTGCCGCTCGCCGTCTACATGGCGCGCCATTTTCCCGTTCTGGGCTTCGACATAGATGGCGCTCGCGTCAGGGAGCTGCAGGAGGGACGCGACCGCACGCTCGAGGTGAGCGACGACGAGCTCGCGGCGGCCCGTCACATCGCCTTCTCCGCCGACCCGCGCGCCCTGGCTGACGCGAATTTCTACATAGTCACGGTGCCGACACCGATCGACGAGGCCAAGCGGCCTGATCTGTCGGCACTCGAGAAGGCGAGCGCCACCGTCGGCAGGGCACTCTCGGCGGGCAACGTCGTGGTCTACGAGTCGACCGTCTATCCCGGGGCCACCGAGGAGGTGTGCGTGCCGATCGTGGAGCGGGAATCTGGGCTCGCCTACAATCGCGACTTCTTTGCCGGCTACAGCCCCGAGCGCATCAATCCCGGCGATCGCGAGCACCGCTTGCCGCACGTCCTGAAAGTGACCTCGGGCTCGACGCCGGAGGCCGCGGCGCTGATCGACCTGGTTTACGCCCGCGTCATCACCGCCGGCACCCATCGAGCCAGCTCGATCCGGGTCGCCGAGGCGGCAAAGGTCATCGAGAACATTCAGCGTGACGTGAATATCGCGCTGGTGAACGAGCTGGCACAGCTCTTCAAGCGGCTCGGCCTCGATACGAAGGAGGTGCTGGAGGCGGCCGGCACCAAATGGAATTTCCACGGCTACCGGCCAGGGCTCGTCGGCGGCCACTGCATCGGCGTCGATCCTTACTATCTCACGCACAAGGCGCAATCGATCGGCTTCCATCCCGAGATGATCCTGGCGGGCCGGCGCATCAACGACGGCATGGCGCAGTGGGTGGCGCGCGACATCATCGCGCTCATGTTGCGCAAGCGGATCGCCGTGGGGCAGGCCCGCATCCTGGTGATGGGCTTCACCTTCAAGGAGAACGTGCCCGACATCCGCAACACGAAGGTGGCGGACCTGGTCGCGGAGCTGGCCGAGTTCTCGGGCGAGGTGGTGATCTTCGACCCGCATGCCGATCCGGACGAGGTGCGGGAGGAGTACGGCCTCGCCGTCGTCGACCGGCTCCCGGACGGCCCCTTCGACGGGCTGGTGCTGGCGGTCGGGCATCGGGCGATTCGGGACATCGTCCCGTCGGCGCTCGAGCGGCTCTTGGCAAAGGGCCGGCCTACGTTCGTCTACGACGTGAAGTGGCTGCTGCCGTCTGGAGCTGCCGACGGCCGGCTGTGAGACCGGACCGTCGGAGACACGTGTCGTGCGGTGGCCTCAGCCTTTCGGATAGCGGGCCTTGACGGCCGTGCTGCAGGCTGGCGTCAGCTTGGCCTCGTTGGCTTTCAGGCACTCGGCAATGCCGGGGCCGCCTTTTTTCTTCGCAGCATCGGCACAATAGGACTTGGCATCCGTCGCGCAGGCCTCGCGGACGGCCTTCGCCTTGGCCTCGACGTCGCCAAACGCCGAGGCGCATTCCGGCGACAGCTTGGCCGTGTTGTCAGTCAGGCACTTCCGGCGGTCGGGGCCTTTGGCATCGGGACAGAGCTTGGCGAGGTCGGCGCGGCAGACGGCGAGCTGGCCGCCGCCGGAACCTTTTGCGGGCGCGACAGCAGCATCGGTTTTCTGCTCGGCGGAGGCGGGCGGCGAGGCGGGTGTTGCCGTCTGTGCCATCGCTGCGGCCGGCAGAAGGAGCAGTGCCACGGCGGCGAGCGCCGGGCGGAAGGTCTTGAGCATGGTCGTCTCCTTCGGTGGACAGCCCGGCAGGCCCGGCTCGGGTCCCATTCCGGCTGCTCGACGGACGCATAACGCAGATGCCGTCGGCTTCCGTCGGCATACGATGGCGGATGGGCAAAAATTGATCCCGGCGCGCCGCTCACGCCCGGCGGGTCTCCATGACCACGACCTCGCCGCGGTGCATGCCTAGGGCCAGCTCGCCGCGTTTGAGGCGGAGCGCATCCTCGCCGAACAGCTCCCGCCGCCAGCCCTTGAGGGCGCCCACCTCGGGCTCCTTCTCGGTGGCGATGCGCTCGAGATCCTCGGTGTCTGCGATCAGCCGCGGCGCGACGCCGTGGCGGCCCGCGGCGGCCTTGAGGAGCACACGCAGCAGGTCGACCATGGCGCCGGCCTCCGCCGAGACGGACGGCCCATTGTCCAGCGGCGGGAGAGATCGGGGCTCGCGGGCAAGGCCCTTGCGAACCGCCTCGATGATCTCCTTGGCCCGGGCCGACCGGGCGAAGCCGTCGGACAGCGTCCGCAGCTCGGAAAGCTTCCCGGCATCGGTCGGCTGCTGGTTGGCGATATCGTAGAGCGCCTCGTCGCGCAGAATCCGGGCGCGCGGCACGTCTTGCGCCTGTGCAGCGCGCTCGCGCCAGGCGGCGAGCTCCACCAGCACGCCGAGCGCCTTGCGGTTGCGCACCTTGAGCTTCAGCCGCTTCCAGGCGCTCTCGGGCTCGGTGATGTAGGTGGCAGGGTCGGTCAGCGACGCCATTTCCTCGGCCAGCCAGTGGTCGCGTCCGCTACGCTCGAGCTCGGTCTTGAGGAACTGGTAGACGTCGCGCAGGTGCGTCACGTCGCCGAGAGCGTAGACCAGCTGGCGCTCGGAGAGCGGCCGCCGGCTCCAGTCGGTGAAGCGCGACGACTTGTCGAGGTCGCGGTTGGCGATCCGCTTGACGAGGTTCACGTAGGAGATGCTGTCGCCGAAGCCGCAGACCATCGCGGCCACTTGCGTGTCGAACACCGGCACGGGCACCTCGCCGGTCTTGATGTGGACGATCTCGATGTCCTGGCGCGCGGCGTGGAACACCTTGACCACATTCCGGTCCGACATCAGCGCGTAGAACGGCGCGAGATCTATGCCGTCGGCCTGGGGATCGACGATCGCCTCGATGCCGGGCGCAGCCAGCTGCACGAGGCACAGCTTGGGCCAGAAGGTGGTCTCGCGCATGAATTCGGTATCGACAGCCACGAACGGGTGGCGGGCGAGATCGGCGCAGAGATTTGCAAGGTCGGGTGTTGTCGATACGACGTGCATATCGAGCCATATAGCGTAGCCGGGCAGGCACTGTCGTGTCCGAATTGCCACGGGTAGGCATTCGCGTCGCGTCGAAGGCGCCAACCCCCATGCTTGACAATCACCGAGAGCGCATGGATGACGGCCCGGCACGCGTCCAAGGCCTCGTTCCGCCGACCGCGCGCGCACCTGCCGGAGAACCGTCATGCACCGCTACCGCACGCACACTTGCGGCGCGCTTCGCGCCGCCGACATCGGCGCCGAGACGAGGCTTTCGGGCTGGGTGCATCGCGTCCGAGACCACGGCGGCGTGCTGTTCATCGATCTGCGCGACCATTACGGCCTGACCCAGGTCGTCGCCGACCCCGACAGCCCGGCCTTCAAGACCGCCGAGCGCGTGCGCTCCGAGTGGGTGATCTAGATCGACGGCAAGGTCCGCCAGCGGCCGGAGGGACCTATCAACGCCGAGCTGCCGACGGGCGAGGTGGAGGTCTACGCGGCCGCCATCGAGGTGCTCTCCGAGGCGAAGGAGCTGCCCGTCCCGGTGTTCGGCGAGCCGGACTATCCGGAGGACCTGCGCCTCACCTACCGCTTCCTCGACTTGCGGCGCGAGAGCCTGCACGCCGTCATCATGAAGCGGCTGGCGATCACCCGGTCGATCCGCGCGCGCATGCACGAGGCGGGCTTCAACGAGTTCCCGACGCCGATCCTCACGGCCTCGTCGCCCGAGGGTGCGCGCGACTTCCTGGTGCCGAGCCGCATCCACGCCGGCAAGTTCTACGCCCTGCCGCAGGCGCCGCAGCAATATAAGCAGCTCCTGATGATGGCGGGCTTCGACCGCTACTTCCAGATCGCGCCCTGCTTCCGCGACGAGGACCCGCGCGCCGACCGGCTGCCGGGCGAGTTCTACCAGCTCGACGTCGAGATGAGCTTCGTCGAGCAGGAGGACGTGTTCCAGACCATGGAGCCCGTCATCACCGGCGTGTTCGAGGAGTTCGCGCCCGCCGCGGTTGCGCCAGTGGGCAACCGAAGCGGCGACCAGAAAATGCCGGTGACCAAGGGCTGGCCGCGCATTCCTTACGACACAGCCATCCAGAAGTACGGCTCGGACAAGCCGGATCTGCGCAATCCGATCGAGATGCAGGACGTGACTGAGCACTTCCGCGGCTCGGGCTTCAAGGTGTTCGCGCAGATGATCGAGCGCGACCCGAAGGTGCGCGTGTGGGCCATCCCGGCCAAGGGCGGCGGCAGCCGTGCCTTCTGCGACCGCATGAACGGCTGGGCGCAGAAGCAAGGGCAGCCGGGGCTGGGGTATATCTTCTGGCGCGCTGAGGAAGGCGCGGCCGGTGCTGGTCCCGTTGCCAAGAACGTCGGGCCTGACCGCTCCGAGGCCATTCAGAGGCAGCTCGGCCTCGCCATCGGCGACGCTTGCTTCTTCACGGCTGGCGACCCTGCCAAGTTCTACAAGTTCGCCGGCCTCGCCCGCGACGAGATCGGCCGCGAGCTCAAGCTCGTCGACGAGAACCGCTTTGCGCTCTGCTGGATCGTCGATTTCCCGTTCTTCGAGTGGAACGAGGACGAGAAGAAGGTCGATTTCTCGCACAACCCGTTCTCGATGCCGCAAGGCGGGTTGGCTGCGCTGGAAGCCGCCGAGAAGGAGGGCACCGAGGCGCTGCTCAGTCTCAAGGCGCACCAGTACGACATGGTGTGCAACGGCTACGAGATCGCCTCGGGTGGCATTCGCAACCACAGGCCCGACGCCATGGTGAAGGCGTTCGGCATCGCGGGCCTCGCCCCCGAGGTCGTCGAGCAGCGGTTCGGCGCGCTCTACCGTGCCTTCCAGTACGGCGCGCCGCCGCACGGCGGCATGGCGGCCGGCATCGAGCGCATCGTCATGCTGCTGACGGGCTGCAAGACGGTGCGCGACGTGGCGCTGTTCCCCATGAACCAGCAGGCCAGCGACCTGCTCATGGGCGCCCCGAGCGAGGCGAGCCTCAAGCAGCTCCGCGAGCTGCACATCCGCGTGACGGGCGACGCGAAAGGCTGAGCCGTGTCAGGGATGCTCAAACCGCCGCGAGTGCCTTGGCGAGAGTTTCCGGATGTTGTGCTCCACGCCGTTGAGGCGGATGTAAGAAGCTTTCGCTGCTATGTGGCCGCAAAGTCGGGAGATGCCGACGCTGCGATTGAGCTGGTCTCCGTATTCTCCTCGGATATCGCAGCTGCTTCCCTCATGAAGTTGGCAGGCAGCGAGACTCCAATATTGGCATCAGCCCACGCTTATGAGAGGCAAGGCGTGAACGCAATTCCGGAAGCACTCGCTCGCAACCTGGGAGACTCGCTTAGCTGGCGTGTAGAAGACGCTATCGTGCAAACAAATGTCGTCGGTCATACAGGGGCGGACGGCATACATCGCTTGGCAAACCAGGCAGCGTTCGATGGCCCAGTAACGGCGGGTGCGGTCTATGTCTTGGTTGACGACTTCATCGGGCAAGGTGGCACGCTGGCCAATCTGAGGGGCTTCGTCGAGGCGTCAGGGGGGCGAGTGATTGCAGCCACAGCTTTGACCGGGAAGCCTCGTTCTGCGAAACTAGCATTGACAAGAGCTTCGTTGACTGCATTGCGGGAAAGACATGGACAAGGGCTTGAAGACTGGTGGGAAGAACGGTTCGGTCACCGCTTCGACTGCCTCACTGAATCGGAAGCTAGGTACCTCGAGCGGATCGAGGAAACTGACTCAGTCAGAGATAGGATTGTTGCGGCAGAGCAAGCGTGAAATCGGGCAACGCCATAAGGATAAGATCGGAGAATTGCAGGCGGCCGGCAAAGACGGGGGTATGGGGCGGGATCTGAAGAAGTAGATCAACTCGGTTTATCTTCTGGCGCGCGGAGGACGGCGCGGCCCTTTGTCTCAAAAACTTCGGGCATGAGACCGCTCCGAGGCCATCCAGAAGCACCTCGGCCTCTATATCGGCGGCAGCGTCTTCTTCTGCTCCTTCCAGTACACCGCCTCTTCCCATGAACCAGCAGGCCAGCGACCTGCTCATGGGCGCCCCGAGCGAGGCGAGCCTCAAGCAGCTCCGCGAGCTGCACATCCGCGTGACGGGCGACGCGAAAGGCTGAGGCGGGCGCGCCGACGGAGCCCAGCCGCATCCGGCTGGGTTTCGTGCCTCGCAGATAGGTTTAGATCCCGCCTAACCCGCCTTCGCCACGGCCCGACGCGCGATGACGCCGACGAGATGCGCACGGTAGCGGGCGTCGGCGTGGATATCGGAAAGCATGTCGTCGGTGGGCACCTTGATGCCGGCGATCGCGTCAGGCGTGAAGCTCGCCGCGAGCGCGGCCTCCATCGCAGGCACGCGGAATACGCCCGACTGCCCCGCCCCCGTCACGGCGACGCGCACGCCGGACGCGCTTCTCGACACCATCACGCCGACCATGCAGTAGCGCGAGGCCGGGTGTGCGAATTTCACGTAGCCGGCGCGCTCCGGCACCGGGAGCTCGACAGCCGTGATGATCTCGCCCTCGGCGAGGGCCGTGGTGAAGAGCCCCTGGAAGAAGTCGTCGGCGGCGATACGGCGGCGATCCGTCACCACTGTCGCACCGAGGCCGAGGACGGCCGCCGGGTAGTCGGCTGCGGGGTCGTTGTTGGCGAGCGAGCCGCCGATGGTGCCGCGGTTGCGCACGTGCGGGTCGCCGATGCCGCCGGCGAGCTCGGCCAGCGCCGGGATCAGCCGCAGCACCTCGGCCGAGGCGGCCACGTCGGCATGCCGCGTCATGGCGCGGATGGTGACCGACATGGCCGTGGTCTCGATGCCGGAAAGCCCCGGCACGCCGGCCAGCGCCACGACGTCGCTCGGGCTCGCGAATCGTTGCTTCAGCACGGGAATGAGCGTCTGCCCGCCGGCCAGGAAACGGGCTTCCTCGGCAGCGGTGTAGGTGCGGGATGCCTCGGCGAGGCTCTGCGCGCGATGCAGCTTGAACGGAGTCATGTGATCAGCTCCTCGCGCCGTGCATGGCCCGTGCACCGGCCATGATCGCCTCGACGATGTTCTGGTAGCCCGTGCAGCGGCAGAGGTTGCCTTCGAGCGCCTCGCGCACCTCCGGATCGGAGGGCGTCGGGTGGTCCTCGGCGAACGCCACCGCCGCCATGATCATGCCCGGCGTGCAGAAGCCGCATTGCAGGCCGTGATGGTCACGGAACGCGGCCTGCATCGGGTGCAGCGTGTCGCCGTCGGCGAGGCCCTCGATGGTGGTGATCGCGGCCCCGTCCGCCTCGACCGCGAGCATGGTGCAGCTCTTCACCGAACGCCCGTCGACGTGGATCGTGCAGGCCCCGCACTGGCTCGTGTCGCAGCCGATGTGCGTGCCGGTGAGCCGCAGCGTCTCGCGCAGAAGCGCCGACAGCAGCATGTTGTCGGGCACGTCGACCTCGTGCCTCGTCCGGTTCACGGTGACGGTAATGGTCGGCATGTGGTCGCTCGTCCTGCTCGCAAGGCGCCCGGGCTCGATACCCTCTGGCGCGGGATGAGGTCGTTCGGCAGCATGTTGAAGCGCCCGGCCGCCGCGCGCAACGTCTCATGCTCCATTTGGCCGTCAAGAGCGCCGGGCATAGCCGATGACGGCCTCTACCGCGCGCTGCCATGTGCGGTAGCGGCGCTCGCGCTCGTCCTCCGGCATCCTCGGCATGAAGCGGCGGTCGAGGCGCAACATCCGTGCGAATCCGTCCTGATCCGGCCAGACACCGACTGAGTGCCCCGCGAGCCAGGCGGCTCCGAGCGCCGTGGTCTCGAGCAGCGTCGGCCGGTCGACGGGCGCGCCCAGCATGTCGGCGAGGCGCTGCAGCATCCAGTCGCTCGCCACCATGCCGCCGTCGACGCGGATCACCGTCTCGCCGAGTCCGGGCCAGTCGCGGCGCATGGCCTCGACGAGGTCGCGGGTCTGGCAAGCCACCGCCTCGAGCGTGGCACGCGCCAGCTCCGCCGGTCCGGCGGCACGCGTCAGCCCCAGGATCGCGCCGCGCGCCTCCGGCACCCAGTAGGGCGCGCCGAGCCCGACGAAGGCCGGAACCAGCACCACCTCCTGTGACGGGTCGGCCTTGGCCGCAAGGGGGCCCGTCTCGGCTGCCGAGGCGACGACATGCAACCCGTCGCGCAGCCACTGCACCGCCGCGCCTGCGACGAATATCGCGCCTTCGAGGGCATAGGTGCGCTTGCCGCCGAGCTGCCACGCGATGGTGGTGAGCAGCCTGTTCCGCGAGGCGACCGGTGTGTTGCCCGTATTGAGCAGTGCGAAGCAGCCGGTTCCGTAGGTCGATTTCATCATGCCCGGCGTAAAGCACGCCTGCCCGATGGTCGCCGCCTGCTGGTCGCCGGCGATGCCGCGGATCGGGACCGCACCGCCCAGGATAGCCGGATCGGTGGCGCCGAGGTCGCCGGCCGAGTCGCGCACCTCCGGCAGCATAGCGCGGGGCACGCGGAACAGCCGGAGCAGGTCGTCGTCCCAGTCGCCGCGGCGGATGTCGAGGAGCAGCGTGCGCGCGGCATTGGTGGCGTCGGTCGCGTGCACCCGGCCGCCCGTCAGGCGCCAGACGAGGAAGCTGTCCACCGTGCCGAAGGCGAGGTGGCCTGCCTCTGCCGCGGCGCGGGCGCCCTCCACGTTGTCGAGCAACCAGGCGATCTTCGTCGCCGAGAAATAGGGGTCGAGCAGCAGGCCCGTCCGTTCCTTGACCAGCGGCTCGACGCCGTCCGCCACGAGCCGTGCGCAGTGCGCCGCCGTGCGCCGGTCCTGCCAGACGATGGCGCGATGGATGGGCTTTCCGCTGCGCCGGTCCCAGACGATGGTGGTCTCGCGCTGGTTGGTGATGCCGATGGCGGCCACGTCCGCCGCTGCTTTGCCGGCCCGGGCCAGCGCCTCGCGCGCGGTCGCGACCGTCGTCCGCCAGATGTCCTCCGGGTCGTGCTCGACCTGGCCCTCGCCGGGAAAATGCTGCGGCAGCTCCTGCTGTGCGACGCCAACGACGTCGAGCGTCGGCGCGAGCAGGATCGCGCGCGAGGACGTGGTGCCCTGGTCGAGGGCGAGGACAAGGTCGGTCATCTGGCTCTGCGGGCGTTGGATCGGTCCTGCCGCAGCCTACCGCCCCCAAGTCCTGCCGTCATCGTGTGTCGGCTGGCGTAAACGGACATGACGAGGCAGGAGGCGACGTGGCGCCGAGCCAACCGATGTCATCCTCGGCTCGTCCCGAGGACCCACTGCGCCGCGAGCTCCGAGCGTTGAGATTGGCCACGACCGGACTGGAGCGGGTGCAACGTGACGTGCTCCGCAACAAGCGGAACTTGGAGGAAGCGGACATTGAGTGGGAGCGCCAGCGGCCGCGCACCTGAAGCCCCCGTCATCGCCGCGAAGCCGGGAAGCCACCCAGGCGCGATTGCGCTTCGAGGCCCGTCGTGCCCGTCCATTGCCTGGTACATGGTCACCCGATACGACTTCAATGTTACTGTTTCGCGTGATATTAGTCCGAACCGGGCAACGCGGGGCTCTCCCACGGTCAGAGGATTGAGTATGGCCTTGATAGAAGGCTTTCGTGTGCAGAACTACCGCGCCTTGCGCGATATCACCTTGGGGAAGCTTTCCGGTCAGACGACCGGCGAAAGCTTGTCCCCATTCACCGTCGTGATCGGCAAGAACGGTGTCGGAAAGAGCACACTTTTCGATGCATTCGGGTTCGTCGCCGACTGCCTTGCCTTTGATGTAGAAACCGCTTGCGATCAAAAGCAGCGTGGCGGGTTTGATCGCCTCCGATCGCAGGGGACAACCGATCCGATAAAGTTCGAAATTTACTACCGCGAAGCACCAAGCGAACGACCGATCACCTACGAATTGTCAATTTCGTTGGATCTCTCAGGCCGGCCTTTTGTGCAATCCGAAATCTTAAAGCAGCGACGCAAAGGCCAGAAGCACGGTCGACCCTATCCGTTTTTGCGGTTGCAACACGGGAAAGGTCTGGTTTGGGCTGGCGAGGAGGCAGTTGAGGTCGAGGGAGAGGAGCAACGGACGCAAGCGA
>JBFWQN010000158.1:0-10146 GCA_050249405.1 Hyphomicrobiaceae bacterium
CCTCGGCCCCGCCACCACCGGCACCATCGCCATCGCGCCGGGCGGCAACATCACCCCGGAGAAGGACTATCCGTCGATGTTCGAGCCGGTGCACGGCTCGGCGCCGGACATCGCGGGCAAGGGCATCTCGAACCCGATCGGGCAGATCTGGTCGGGCGCCATGATGCTTGAGCATTTGGGCCACAAGCAGGCCGCCGACGCCATCGTCACGGCGATCGAGAAGCTGCTTCGCGACACCGATGTGCGCACGCGCGACATGGGCGGCAAGGCGATGTGCACCGAGCTCGGTGACGCCATCGTGCAGCTGGTGAAGGCCGGCTGAGGTCTGCCGCGGCTCAGTCGCTCGCCAACGCGCCGTCCGTCGCCTCCCGGGGCACGATGGCACCTCGGTGGGCGACGACCACACCGGCCAGCCGATGCCCTGCGAGTGCGGCGGCGGCGGGCACCATGCCGCCGAGGCGTGCTGCGAGAAATGCCGCATTGAAGCTGTCGCCGGCCGCCGTCGTATCGACGGCAGAGACCGGATGCGGCACGGGTACGACCTCTGCGCCCGCCCCTTCCGCCGCGACGACGGCGCCGGCCGCGCCTCGTTTCACGACGATCTCGGCGATGCCGAGATGGCGCAGCCGCGCGATCGTCGCTCCGGCATTGGGATCGCCCCAGAGACTGGCCTCGTCCTCGAAGGTCGGCAGCGCCACTCCCGTAAGCCGCCAGAAGCGTTCCATCACCGAGCGTGCGCGGCTCGTGTCGCCACCCCAGCCACGCGGGCGGTAGTTGCCGTCCATCGCGACCAAGGCTCCTGCCCGGCGGGCCATCTCGAGTGCGGCATGCAACCTGTCGAGCCCGGTGGGCGAGTAGAGAGATAGCGTAATCCCGGAGAGATAGATGAGCCGCGCGCCCTCCAGAGCCGTGGCGAGCTGTGGCCAGTCGTCGGCATCGGGCAGCTCGCGAACGGGAGAGCGCTCGCGCCAGTAGTGGAACGTGCGCTCGCCGTCGGTAGAGGTCTCGATCAGGTAGAGGCCGGGCATGCGGCCCGCCCGCCGAAGGACGAGGTCGGTCGCCACGCCTTCCGCCTCGGCGAGCGCCACGATACCCGCGCTGTAGGGATCGTCCCCGAGGGCGGTGGCATAGGCCGTGGGTACGCCGGCCCGCGCCAGATAGACGGCCGTGTTGAACGTGTCGCCGCCGAACGACTGGCCGAAGCGGCCGTCGCTCCCGCGGGCGAGCTCGATCATGCACTCGCCGATGGCAATGGCGCGACCGCGCGTCATGGCGTGGCTCCCTGGCCGCCCCTCAGCTTTCGAGCGGACCGAGCAGTCCGAGCTCCATCGCCTTGATCTGCAGGGCCATGTAGCGCGAGTAGATGCGGCATTGGGCGAGGCTGCCGGCGATGAACCAGAGGCCGTCCTGCGGCGTGCGCTTGAACATGTTGTTGAGCTCGCCGTCCGGCCCCTCGCCCCACACGGGCCCGACGCGCTGGGCCATCTCCTCGCCGAGCGCGCGGCGGGCGAGCTCCTGCTGCGGATAGTAGCCGGTCGCCAGCACGATCACGTCGGCAGGCACCGTGCTCCCGTCCTTCAGGAGTGCGCCCTCGGCCGAGAAGCGCTCGATGTCCTCGTACTGCAGCAGCCCGATCTCTCCCTTGATCATCAGGGCCGAGCTGCCGGCGTCGAGATTGTAGCCGCCGCCGCGCCGGCGGTATTTCATCTGATGGCCGGTGCCGTCCTCGCCGATGTCGAACTTGAAGCCGATGCCCTTCAGCCCCTCGATCATCTCCTTGTCGAGATCGACCATGCGCTTCACCGCCAGCTGGTAGGCCTTGATGATCAGCGGCGGTGTCGCCGACGAGGCGATGAGATCGCAGTCCTCGAGCGACGGGCCCTCGTCGTAGAGCGCGTAGTTGAGCTTGGCGCTCGGATCGATGGAGACGACGGTGGTCGAGCCGCGCTGGATCAGCGTCGCGTGGGCGCCGTGGCTGTGCAGGTCGAGCGCGATGTCGTTGGCGCTGGAGCCGGTGCCGATGATGAGCGCGCGCTTGCCTTTCCAGGGCGCGCCGCTGTCGAAGCCCTCGGAGTGCACGACCTCGCCCTTGAAGGTGTCGAGGCCCGGCAGCTTCGGGATGTAGGGATAGCTGCTGACACCATTGGCGAAAACGAGATGGCGGGGCCGCAGGGTGCGCACGCTCCCGTCATCGCGCTTCAGCTCCACGCTCCATCGCGTGCTCGCCTCGTCCCAGGCCCCGCTGACGAACTCGGTGCCCGTCCAGCAGTTGATCTCCATGGCGTCGGCGTAGAACTCGAACCAGTTGCCGAGCATGTCCTTCGGAATGTACTTCGGCCACGTCGGCGGGAAGGGCATGTAGGGCAGGTGATTGACGTTGATCGAGTTGTGCAGCGCCAGCGAGTGGTAGCGCTTGCGCCAGCTGTCGCCGATACGCGGCCATTTCTCGACGACCAGCGTGTCGACGCCGACCTGGTTCAGTCTGGCTGCGATCGAGAGTCCGGCCTGCGCGCCGCCGACGACCAGCACGGTCGGGTCGTGGTCGGCATAGCTGCGGGCCTTGCGGCGCACGTCGTCCCAGTTGTCGCCGCCGAAGTTGCGCGAGTAGGCGGCGCCCGTCGGCCTCCGGTCACCCACCGTCTCCTCGTGGCCGCGGATCTCCTCGAGCGTGGTCGCGATATGAAAGGCCTGGAGGCCCTCGCCGCTCGATCCGTCGCCGGGAACGAGGCGGACCATGCCGTCGCCGCGGCCGACCGCGGTATCGAACTCGAAGATCGCCTCGATGCACTCGGTGCCGACGCGGCGCACCTTGCGCGGCGGCGTGCGGCCTGCAGCGAGGCGGAAGCCGCGCGCCTGCGTGCCGGCCTGCCGCTCGGCGAGCGCGCGGGAGACCGCATCGCGACCGACGGTCGGCGTGAGGTGCCAGGTGAAGGCCAGCACATCGCGCCAGTGGCAGTCGGGGACGAAGAGGGCTGCGATGCGCCCCGGTTCGCGCGAGGCGAGCGCGGCATCGAAGGCCGCGAGCCAGCCGGCAACGGCGGCGCGCCGCTCCGTGTCGGCGGAATTGGCAAGTCGTACGGAAGGATCGACGTCGTTCATGGCTTCGCTCCGGCGACGGCGCACCAGGGTGCGCCCGAATGAATTGCGACGAGGCTAGCAGATGTGGCGGGCGGTCCGGCAACTCTCGACTTTACCTCGAGGCCGATCGGGGCGTGGCGCCGGGGCTGCCAAGGGGTAGAGGTGGTGGGCACCGGGCGCCGCTGTAATCTAGGCAGTGGAATGGTTTGGCCTTGTGCTCGCGCCGGGCACGCTGGAAGCTCGGCGGTAAGTGGGACCGTGGAGCCGGGAAAAAGTGTCGCTGGGCGCGAAACGGGCTTGGAGTGAGGCAGAGGTGTGGCGCGCGGGCCGGAGTTGGCTGCGCGCCGATCTCGGTGGTCTCGCGCGCGAGGCCACCGCCGGTGTCGTCGCCTCGTTCGTGACGCTGGCGCATTGCCTCTCCTTCAGTGCGCTCGTGCTCGGCGGCGATCTGGCGGCGGGACTGCCCGCGGCACTCTGGGGCTTCATGGTGGCGACGGCCGCCGTGACCCTGATCTCCGGCCCGTTCACGACCTTGCCGCCGCTGCTGGCCGGGCCGCGCAATCCAGCCGTGGCCGTGATGGCCGTGCTGGCGACGACCGTTTCCTCGGCGGCATTCGCCAAGGGCATGCCGGCCTCCGAGGCGGCCCGTCACGTGCTCGTCGCGCTGTCGATCGCGAGCGTGGCGACGGGGATGATCGCTTGGCTGCTCGGCACGTTCCGGCTCGGCCAGGCCGTGCGCTTCGTGCCGTACCCCGTGATCGGCGGATTTCTCGCCGCCTCGGGCCTGCTGCTCGTGCTGGGCGGGCTGGAGGTGGGCAGCGGCGAGCGCGTCTCCCGCAACGGCTTTGCCGGGCTTCTCGACACCGGCGCACAGGCCCGGCTGATGGTCACCCTGGTGTGCGCCTCCCTGTTGCTCGCGCTGAAGCGGCTGCCGGGAGGGACCAAGGCGCTGCCGGCCGCCATCGTCGCGGCCGCCGTGGGGCTCGACCTCGTGCTGTGGATCGCGGGCGCCGGCTCGGGCTGGAAGCTCGCCACGGGCACCGGACCGGCCGGCTGGTCGCCGCTGTCGGCGGTCCAGGGCATCGACTGGGCCGTGATCAAGCCGGGCAGCATCGAAATCCTGAGCATCGCGGGGGTCTCGGTGGCGGCCTTGCTCCTCGATACCTCGAGCCTCGAGGTGCAGCGGCGGGCGCAGGCCGACATCGACCGCGAGTTTCGCATCAACGGCGCCGCCAATCTCGCCGTCGCCGTCGTCGGCGGTCTCTCCGTCGGCCACGCGCTCAACCCGAGCCGGCTGATCGATGCACTGGGCGGACGCCGACGCATGGCCGGGATCGCCGGCGGCCTTTTCGTCGGCCTCGTCCTCGCCTCCGGGCTCGATCTCGCGAGCCTCGTGCCGCGCCCGGTGCTCGGCGGGCTCCTCGTCTTTCTCGGCCTCGGCGTGCTCGACGAGGCGCTGCGCATGCCGGGCCGGCGCTCGCGTCCTGAGCTGGCACTGACGCTCCTCATCATGGCCGCCATCGTCGGCCTCGGATACCTGACGGGCATCCTGCTCGGCATCGTCGGCGCCTGCCTCCTCTTCGCGGCGCGCTACAGCCTGCTCGGCGCCATCCGTCGCCACGTGACGCGGGCCGAGCTGGCGGCGCCCGTCGAGCGGGGCCCTGAGGTTGCGCGCCTGCTCTCCGAGCAGGGCCGGCGCATTCATGTGGTCTGGCTGTCGGGCTATCTGTTTTTCGGCACCTCGAACGGGCTCTTCGAAAGCATCCGCCAGGCGACCCGGCCCAGGGGCCTGCCCGGCCGCCGATGGGTGGTGCTCGACTGCTCGGGGGTCAGCGGCACCGACGCTTCGGCGGTGCTCTCGTTCCAGAAGCTCGCCAACTGGGCCGCCGGCGCCGACGTCGTCATCGTGATCGCGGCCGCCACTCCCGGGCTCACGGACGAGCTGACGGCAGCGGGCCTGTTCGCCGGGACGGCCGCCGCGCTCCATTTCCCGACGCGCAACGAGGCGCTCGAATGGTGCGAGGACGAGCTGGCGCGGGCCGCCTCACCGGGCATCGCCATCGGCCCGGCCTCGTTCCGCACCTGGCTTGCGGACGGCCTCGGCGCGGATGCGGCCGACCGGTTGATCGCCGGCTACCTCGAGCGGCGCGATCTCGCACCGGGAGAGGAGGTCTGCGCTCACGGTGCGCGCTCCGACACCATCGAGCTCGTCGCCTCGGGCTCGGTCGCCGTCACTGTTCCGGGCCTCGGTGGTGTACCGCTCCGGGTGCGTCGCATGACCGGCCGCACCATTGTCGGTGAGATGGGATTTTTCCGCGGCTTGCCGCGCGCTGCCTCCGTCGTCGCCGAGGACGCCGCGGTCGTCTATGTCATGTCGCGGGACGCCTATGCGCGCCTCCTCGCCGAGCAGCCCGGGCTCGCAGCCGCCTTTCTCGAGTTTGTCGTGCGCGTGCTCTCCGACCGCGTCGAGGCGGCCAACCGCGAGATCAGCGCACTGCTCTGAGCGGCCCCGTCAAGGGGCGAGATGGTCCAATCGCTTGAACACGGCTTGCACGCTTTCGCGCCTGCGGCCTTCCGAATAGACCTTGACCGGGGTCCGTGGCTGCGGCGCCGACCGCTGGTGCGGACGTTGCTCGGGCCGCGGCAGGCGCCCGACGTGGTAGGGCGGGGGCGGCACGAAGCGGGCGACGAACCGCTTGCCGTCGCGCGTCGGCAACTCCTGGGCGACGTGCGTGGCCGGTGACGTCGCGTCGGGCACGGGAGCGGCTCGCACGCCCGCCGCGGCCGATGCGTCGGTTTGATGTTGCGGCTCAGCGGGGGCGCCGAGCATCGAGGGCGCCAGAGGTGAGCCGGTCGCCAAAGCAGCCGAGCGATGGGCGACTGTCGGCTTGCTGTCAGGGGGGCTCGCTGGAGAGCCAGCCGCTGGGGCCAGGGCCAGACCCGCAGAGCTCGGAGCGTAGTGCGAGCCGCTATGGCCACCGCGGGCGGCGAGGGCTGCAATCTCGGCGGCACGGCGACCCTCGGCCGCAAGACGCGCCCTCTCGGCCTCCGCCGCGCGGCGTCCGGCCTCGGCGTCCAGGCGAGCTTTCTCCGCGGCTGCGACTCGCGCGAGGCGCTCGGCCTCGATCCTGGCCTGCTGCTCGACGTGGCGCTGGCGCTTGCGCTCCTCCTCTCCCGCCAGTCGCGACCTCTCGCTGTCGGCGCGAGCCCGCGCGGCCTCGGCGAGGGCTTTCTGCGCGGCTGCCTTGCGCTCGGCGAGCCTCGCGGCCTCGATCTGTCTGCGTGCCTCGCGCGCCTGGGCCTCGGCCTCGCGGTTGCGGGCGGCGGAATTGGCGGCGGCAATGCGCCGGGCTTCGTCGATCGCGGCCTGGCGTGACTGCTCGGCGGAGTCGACGCTCGCCTGTCGCGTCGATGGCGGCGCGACATAGCTGCGGGGCGCCGGCCCCGTGGCCGCTTCCGCCAGCGCCTGTGCCCAGCCCGAAGCAGCCGCGTCAGTCGAGACCGAGGCAGCCGCGCGCCGCTGATCGCCGGAGCCCTCGGGCGTGGGACAGGCGACGCCCCGCGGGCTCTGCTGTCCGCTTGCGCACGAGGCAGCGCACGCCTGCGCGGCATGGCCCTGCAACAGCGTCAGCAGGATATAGTCGGGCTGACCGGTCGGAAGGGTCGCGTTCACACGCTGATTGAACGCCGTCATGGCGCGCTGCGTGTCAGGCCCCCAGGCACCGTCGACCTCGCCCGCATAGCAGCCGACGCGCCGGAGCTCGGCCTGGATGGTGCGCGCGAGGCGGGTGCGGGCATCGGCCTCGGTGTCCTGGCTGCTCGCGGCAGCGAGCCCGTCGGGTGGCACCGGGGCGATGGGGCGGCCGTGCGAGAACGGAGCCGGTGTCGCGATCGGAGCGGGCGGCGGCAACTCGGCGACATTGCGAGTGGGCGGCCTGCGGAGCGGAGCATCAGCGGTGGTGGATGCCGCGCCATTGGGAGCGCCCGGAGCGCGCCCCGCTTCCGGCGTCGCAATGGCAGCCACCGGCGCTTGCGCGGCTGGTCCGGCCGTCTCTCCCGCCGCGCGCACGAGCCGGGCACCGGCCTCGATCACCCAGCGATCGGCGTCCGTTCCGCGCAACGCATAAGCGGCGCCACCGGCGAGCGCGACGACCAGAACGACATCGAACATGCGCGGCATCGTCCACTCCCTACGGCACGAATTCCAGCGAGCGCAGGGCAGCAACTCGCTGTCGACGATCGACGAGGCCGTTAACTTATTCCGCGCACGTCCCCGCTCAAACCGAAATGTAGCCGCATCACATGCGACGCCGGAGGCGGTGGGTGCCCCGGGACACAGCGCGCTGCATCGGCGGCGGACGCGAGCGTCGCCCTGCCCGGAAGAGACATCCACAACATATGTTCGAACACAACAAGAACGACAACCAGCTATGGTGGTGTTGCGTTCGGGCTTCAATATCCACTCTTATTTCGATTCATTTCATTTGTGGCTTGCGAATCACTTGGCGGCGATTCCGCTCTCTGGGCAACTATCCCGCTGATTTTGCGAGAGCTTTTTTCTTGCCTCGGCTGCCGAATTAAGGCAAATCTGAGATCGTTCAAGTGAGTCGCCACCGTTTGTTCGCCGAAACCAAAGAATCATGTGGACAGCAATCGCTTAAGCGGCGGGTGGTTGCGGCATGATGCTGTGGACGGAGCGTGTTGCGCGAATAGTTCGGGCCCGCTGGCCGGTCGGCTGCTCAGAGTCGTCGGATGCAGAGCGTCGAGGTTCCGGGTGAAGCCGTCTCACGACGCATTGCGCAAGATTTCTAGCGATCTCACTCGAAGGTGCGCGTCCCGTAAGGGGGCTTATGGAAAATGAGACACGTTCTAGGTGTGCTAGGCGTCGTCGCTGCGGCAGTGCTGTTGGCCGTATCAGCGGCGATGAACTGGCGCTTCGGCTACACGCTCGGAAAGACCGAACTCGACGGAGTGATCTACGGATCGGCGAGTGCCGCCGCGGATTGCTTCAAGGCTCTCGTGCCGTTCTTCTTCTTTGCCGCTCTCAGAAATCGCATGTGGTCGCAAGCCGCGGCCTCGGCGGTCGTCTGGGTCGTCGTCATGGCCTATTCGCTGACGTCTGCGCTCGGCCATGCCGCGCTCAACCGCTCGGATACGACCGGACAGCGGGCCGCCCATGCTCAGTCCTACCAGGACCTGCGCGCCGACTTGAAGCGTGCGGAGGAGCAGATGAGCTGGATACCCCAGCATCGGCCCGCCGCGATGCTCCAGTCGGAGATCGACGGCATGAAGCTGCAGAAGGTCTGGCAGTGGTCGAACAACTGCACGGATGTCAAAGGCAAGCAGTCGCGTGACTTCTGCCAGCAGCTCCAGACGCTCACCTCCGAGCTCGCGTCCGCCCAGCAGGCCGATCTTGTCACCAAGCGGATCGACGAGATCCAGGGCAAGCTCGCCAACGCCGGCGCCGGTGGTCATGGCACGGTCATGTCGGACTCCGACCCGCAGGCTGCGGTGCTCGCCAAGCTGGCGGCGTTCGTCGGCTACGGCGTGAAGGTGGAGGACGTGCAGACGACGCTCGCGATCTTCGTCGCTCTGCTGCTCGAGGTCGGATCGGGGTTCGGCATGTATGTCGCCTTCTCGACCTGGCGCCTCTACGACCGTGCTGCACCGTCGGCTCCGAAGCTGGCACCTGCCATTGCGACAGTCCCGACCGTGGCCTCGCCTGCCGTCCCGCGCATTACGCAGCGTGCAGTCGCCGCCCCGGCGCCCGTCGCCATCGCCAACGACAACCGCAACGTTCCAGTACAGAAGCTCGTCGCTCCCGAAACCGATGTGGAGCGCTTCTACAAGGAAAGAATCGAGACAACCGATGGCTCAAGTCTTACGGCGACCGCTCTCTACGAGGACTACATCACTTGGTGCGAGCTGCAGGACAAGGAGCCTCTGGCACTTCCCACATTCGGTCGCGAGTTCGGTGAGCTTGGAGTGCAGAAGGCCAAGATAGCAGGAAGGGTTCGGTATATCGGTGTCGCCTTGAAATCCGGTCACGTCACCACCGACGACGAGAAACGGATCACGGTCACCGCACCAGCCGCAACTGCCCAGGCCGCATAGTCGCCGGGCAGTCACAAGGGAAAAGGGTCGCTTCGGCGGCCCTTTTTTCGTTTTGGGGGGCGCGTCGTGCCGATGCGGCGGCCGGAAGCTTCAGTCGGCGAGCATGCGCGGCGTCGCCAAGTGGCGGATGCGACCCTTGCCACCCGAGATCTCGCCCCAATCGGTGATGGCGAGGTCGATGACCACCAGCGCCGTCGTCGGTAGCTTCTCGGCGATTGCGCGTCGATCCTCCGAATCCGTGCCTTCGGTCAGAACGATAGCCAGCTCCTGGAGGCCCGGATTGTGGCCGATCAGCAGGGCGTGGGCGACCTCGGGCCCGACGCGGCGCAACACCGCCATCAGCTCCTCCACCGTGGCCTCGTAGATCGCCGGGTCGTGCAGGAGGCGGGGCGGCGGCCCGGCGAGGCAGGGCAGCACGAGGTCCGCTGTCTCGCGCGTTCGCCGCGCGGGCGAGCAAAGGACGAGGTCCGGCACCACGCCGATCTCGCGCATATGCCGCCCCATCCTCGGGGCCGCTTTCGAGCCGCGCGGCGCAAGCGGCCGCTCCACGTCGGCAAGCCGCTCGTCGTCCCAGCTCGACTTGGCGTGCCTCAACAGCGAAAGCGTGCGCATCTCCACCTCCTGTCGTCCTCGCGGGCCGGGTACGCCACGCTGGCGGTTCGACCGTCCGCGGGCTAACGTCCTGCCGGGCTCCGGCGGGGGCAACGCCGCCGCGCCGGACACGGGTCCTTCGAGGGAGCACTGAGAGTGGCGCACAAAGGTCTGATCTTCGGCATTTTCCTGGCTCCGTTCCATCGCGCGGGCGACAACCCGACGCTCGCCATCCGCCGCGACATCGAGCTGATCGAGCGGATCGACGACCTCGGCTACGACGAGGCCTGGATCGGCGAGCACCACTCGGCCGGCTGGGAGCTGATCGCCTCGCCCGAGCTGGTCATCGCCGCCGCCGCCGAG
>JBFWQN010000159.1:0-10040 GCA_050249405.1 Hyphomicrobiaceae bacterium
TTGCCGGGCACGGCGGCGCCGACCTCCCTCGACGAGGCGCTCGCCTTCCTGGATCGTCTCGGCCCCGGCGGCGCCGTCATGGTGAAGGCCGTAGCCGGAGGCGGCGGGCGTGGCATGCGACCCGTGTCCTCGAGCGGCGAGCTTGCCGAGGCCTTCGAGCGCTGCCGCTCCGAGGCACAGTCTGGCTTCGGTAACGGCGATCTCTACGTCGAGCGGCTGATCCGCCGCGCACGCCACATCGAGGTGCAGGTGATCGGCGATGGGCAAGCGGTATCCCATCTCTGGGAGCGCGACTGCTCGCTGCAGCGCCGCCGCCAGAAGATCGTCGAGATCGCCCCCGCACCTGGGCTCGCCGAAGGGCTCCGCCACAAGTTGATCGACGCAGCGCTTCGGCTCGCGGCGGCCGTCGGCTACCGCAGCCTCGGGACGGTCGAGTTTCTCGTCGACATCGAGACGGGCGAGCACTTCTTCATCGAGGCCAACCCGCGGCTCCAGGTCGAGCATACCGTGACGGAGGAGGTGACGGGGCTCGACCTCGTGGGGCTGCAGCTCAGGATCGCGCGAGGTGAGCGTCTCGCTGATCTCGGCCTCTTACGCGAGCAGGTTCCGAAACCGCGCGGCATGGCGCTGCAGGCCCGCATCAATACCGAGAGCATATCGCCCGACGGCACGGTGAAGCCCGGCGGTGGCACCCTGACGGCGTTCGAGGTGCCTTCGGGCCGGGGCGTCCGCATCGACAGCAACGGCTATGTCGGCTACCGGACCAGCCCCGCCTACGATCCGCTCCTCGCCAAGCTGATCGTGCACACCGGCTCGGGTCGCCTCGAGGACGTGCTCGCCAAGGGCTATCGCGCGCTTTGCGAGATGCACGTCGCGGGGGCGCCGACCAACATCCCGCTGCTGCAGGCGCTGCTCACCGACGATACCGTGCGGCGCGGCGCCGCCGATACCGGGTTCGTCGAGGCCAACGCGGCGGCGCTTGCGGCGCGGGCGGCGGCGCAGCACGCGCACCTGTATTTCGCGCCGACGACGGAGGCCGTCAGCCCACCCGCGCACGCGGGCCGGGCCGGCGCGAGGGTTGATGCGGTCGATCCTCTGGCCGTGCTCGCCTATGGCCAGGCACAACGGGCGGCGACGGCAAGCGAGGCGCCGCCAGCGCGCCAGGAGGCCCCTGACGGTATGCTGGCCGTTCGCGCGCCGCTGCAGGGCACGGTCCTCTCTCTCGCCGTCGAGGAAGGCACCGCCGTCGCGAAAGGCGCTCAGCTCGCCGTCATGGAAGCCATGAAGATGGAGCACGTCGTCACGGCGCCGGTGGCGGGCACTGTGCGGGCCCTCCATGTCTCGGCCACCGATACGCTGTGGGAGGACCAGCTCATCTTGACGCTCGAGCCGTCGGAGGCGGCTGCCGTGGCGGTTGACACGACGGAGGTGGTCGATCTCGACCGCATCCGCCCCGACCTGGCCGAGATGCTCGAAAGGCGCGCGCTGACCCGCGACGAGCGACGCCCCGAGGCGGTCGCACGGCGGCGGAAGACGAAGCAGCGCACCGTCCGCGAAAACGTCGACGATCTGGTCGATGCCGGCACCTTCGTCGAGTACGGGCCGCTGACAGTCGCGGCGCAGCGCCGCCGCCGCGGCCTCGAGGACCTGCTGACCCGCAGCCCCGCCGACGGCCTCGTCACCGGTGTGGGCCGCATCAATGGCGATCTGTTCGGCGATCCGGCGGCGCGCGCGGCCGTGATGGCCTACGATTACACGGTCTTCGCCGGCACTCAGGGCGTGCACAATCACTGGAAGACGGACCGGATCATCGACATCGCCGAGCAGGGCCGCATGCCGCTCGTGCTCTTCGCGGAAGGCGGCGGTGGCCGTCCCGGCGACGACGACTACGGCGGCTTCATCGGCTTCAACACCTTCCACCATTTCGGCCAGCTCTCCGGCCTCGTGCCGATGGTGGCCATCGTCTCGGGCCGCTGCTTTGCCGGCAACGCCTCGCTTTTGGGCTGCTGCGATGTGATCATCGGCACGGCAGACGCCAACATCGGCATGGGCGGTCCCGCCATGATCGAGGGGGGCGGCCTCGGCGTGTTCCGCCCCGAGGAGATCGGACCTGCATCCGTGCAGCGGGCATCGGGTGTGATCGACATCGCCGCCGCCGACGAGGCCGAGGCGGTGACCATCGCCAAGCGTTACCTCGCCTATTTCCAGGGGCCGCTGGCCAACTGGACGGCGCCCGACCAGCGGCAGATGCGAGCCATCGTTCCCGAGAACCGGGTGCGCATCTACGACATCCGCCGCGTGATCGAGACGCTGGCCGACACCGGCTCGGTGCTCGAGCTCAGGCGCGACTTCGGCAAGACCTTCATTACCGCCCTCATCCGCATCGAGGGGCGCGCGGTCGGCATCGTCGCCAACAATCCGGCGGTGCTCGGTGGAGCCATCGACAGCGACGGCTCCGACAAGGGCGCGCGCTTCATCCAGCTCTGCGATGCCTTCGACATCCCTGTCGTGCATCTCTGCGATACGCCCGGCATCATGGTCGGACCGGAGATCGAGAAGACGGGCCTCGTGCGTCACGCCGCGCGCATGTTCCTGACCGCGGCCAATGCCACGGTGCCCTATTTCACGGTCATCCTGCGCAAAGCCTACGGTCTCGGCGCGGTGGCGATGGCCGGCGGCAATTTCCGCGCGCCCTATTTCACCGTCGCATGGCCGACCGGCGAGTTCGCGCCGATGGGCATCGAGGGGCAGGTGAAGCTCGGCTACCGGGCGGAGCTCGCGGCCATCGCCGATCCGCAGGAGCGCCGCGTCTATTACGAGCGCATGGTCGCCGAGCACTACGAGGCGGGAAAAGCCATCCAGAGATCGACCACCTTCGGCATCGACGACACCATCGACCCGGCCGAGACGCGTCACTGGATCGCGACGCTGCTCGCCTCCATCCGGCCGCCCGCCCCGCGCGACGGCAAGAAGCGGCCGATGATCGACGCGTGGTAGCCGGGACGATCACGACGAGACGGGGCGCCAAAGCCGGGAGGCACAGCCAGTGAGCCGCGAGACCATCGAGCGCGCCGAGAAGGACGCGCCCGGCGCCGTGCGCGCGGCCTATGCCTCGGGCATCGTTCTGCTCGTGACGGGCACGCTGGCCTTCTCCACCGCCGGTCTCTTCGTGCGCATCCTCGGCAAGGATGCCGCGACGACACTGTTCTGGCGCGGTATTTTCACCGTGATCGTCATCACGGGCTTCATCGCCTGGCGGGAGGGGCCGCGCACGTGGCAGGCCTTCCGCGTGATCGGGTGGCCCGGCCTCGCCGTGTCGTTCTTCAACGCGGCCTCGATGGGGACATTCATCGCGTCACTGCAGTATACGACCGTCGCCAACAACTCGATCATCTTCGGCACCAGCCCTTTCGTGACCGCCGCGCTGGCCTGGCTGATGATCCGCGAGCGCCCGTCCGCAACGACGCTCGCCTTCTCGGGGTTGGCACTCACGGGAGCGGCGCTCGTTGTCGGCAGCTCTGCTCGCCTGTCGGCCGAAGGCCTCCTCGGTGATCTGCTCGCCGTCGTGATGACCGTCTCGTTCGCCCTCAAGACCGTGCTCGTGCGCAAGCACGCCAGCGTATCGATGGTGCCGGCGGGAGCTCTCGGCGCCGCAATGGGCTCTCTGGGCGCGGCACCTTTCGTCACCGAGTGGGCTCTTTCCGCCGGCGAGATGGCGACGTTCGCCCTGTTCGGCTTCACCCAGCAGGGCCTCGGCCTCATTCTGACGACCATCGGCATTGCCCGCGTACCCTCGGCGCATGCCGCTCTGGTGATGTCGCTCGACGTGCCTCTCTCGCCGACCTGGGTGTGGCTCGTGGTGGGAGAGAAGCCCGCGCTGTTGGGCCTGGTGGGCGGCGCCATCGTGCTCTCGGCGGTCGTAGGCCACATTTTGGTCGAGAGCCGCCGCCGCCGGCTTGCGTGAGGCTGTAGCGCTGGTCGTGGCGCGTGCCACTCCTCATCCTGCGCGCGACCGTCCTCTTCGTCACTTCGCTCATGACGCGCCAATTCGTAGCGGTTAGCATCGCTCACCCGACCCAGCGGGTCATCGCGAGGGTCAAGGGCCAATGCCCGGCGAACGAGATCGGGCTTCCAAAATCGGGAGGAGCGATTGCTCACGAAACGCGCGGCCTGGGCCGCATTCCTGACCTCGATAGCCATCGGCGGCTCGCCCGCCTTCGCCCAAAAGCAGGGCGGCACGCTTCGCATGTACCTGACCACCAATCCGCCGAGCTCCTCGCTGCACGAGGAGACGACCATCGAGGTGGTGCAGCCCTTCGCGGCGATCTACTCCAATCTCGTCCGCTTCGACCCGGCGAAGAAGAGCAACGAGGCGTCGACGATCATCCCGGAGCTCGCCTCGAGCTGGGCATGGGATCCGACGCGCACGAAGCTCACGTTCAAGCTGCGCGAGGGCGTGAAATGGCACGACGGCAAGCCGTTCACGGCCAAGGACGTGCAGTGCACGTTCCATCGCCTGAACGGCAAGGAGGCAAGCTACTATCGTCGCAATCCGCGCGATGCCTGGTTCGACAACCTCACCGAGGTGTCGATCGACGGTGATTACACGGCGACGTTCGTGCTGAAGCGCCCGCAAGCCTCTCTCTTGGCCATGTTGGCTTCCGGCTACACGGGACTTTATCCCTGCCACGTCGACGGCAAGACGATGCGTACCGCGCCGATCGGCACGGGGCCGTTCAAGTTCGTCGAGTTCAAGTCGAACCAGTCGATCAAGCTCGCGCGGAACCCCGAATACTGGGATAAGGGCAAGCCCTATCTCGATGCCATCGAATGGCGCATCGTCACCAGCCGCTCGACGCGCATGCTGGCGTTTACGACGGGCGAGTTCGACATGACGCGCACCGCCGACATCACCGTCCCTTTGCTCGGTGACATCGCGAAGAATGCGCCGAAGGCGACCTGCGACCTCCAGCCGACGAACGTCACCACGCATATGCTGGTCAATCGCGACTTGCCGCCATTCGACAAGCCGGAGCTGCGCAAGGCGATGGCTCTCGCGCTCGACCGCCAGTCCTTCATCGATATTCTCGGCCATGGCAAAGCCTTCCTGGCCGTCAATATGCAGGCCCCGCCGCAAGGCAAGTGGGGCGTCCCGACGGATGTGCTGAAGACCTGGTTCAGTTACGGCGATCCCGAGAAGCAGCGGGCCGAGGCGATCAAGATCATGGAGGGGCTGGGCTTCGGCCCGGGCAATCGGCTGAAAGTGAAAGTGTCGACACGCGATTTCAACAATTTCCGCGATCCCGCCGTGATCCTGGTCGACCAGCTCAACAAGATCCACTTCGACGCCACGCTCGACGTTATCGAGTCCTCGCAATGGTACAATAAGCTCTACACGCGCAGCTATTCCGTTGCCCTCAACCTCGCCGGTGCCGGCGTCGACGATCCCGACGGCGTTCTGATGATGGGTTTCAAGAGCGATTCGCCGTCGAATTTCTCGAAATACAAGAATGACGATGTCGATCGCCTGCTCGAGGCTCAGGCCCGCGAGGGTGATCCGGCAAAGCGCAAGGAGATCGTCTGGCAGATCGAGAAGCTGCTCGTCGAGGATGTCGCCCGCCCCATTATCTTCCACGGCAACCAGGCGACCTGCTGGCATCCTTACGTGAAAGGCCACGTCCAGCCGGAGAACTCCATCTACAACAGCTGGCGCTTCGATCAGGTCTGGCTCGACAAATGATGTGAAATGCAGCGCGCGCCGCCCCGGGCGTGCGCTGCCGGCCTTTCGAGGCGCGTTGACGCTGGACTGGGATGGCGCTGCAATCGAACCCGGATGCCCGCTGCGATAGGGCGCTTTCGATCGGGGAACGTCGATGTATCCAGGCAAGCATGCGGCTTCTCATCCCGGGCGCGCGGCCGTGATCATGGCCGCGACCGGCGAGACGGTGACCTACGGCGAGCTCGAGCGGCGGACGAACCGCCTTGCGCATCTCCTCCGTGCGCGCGGCCTGACCCGGCTCGACCACTATGCGATCTTCATGGAGAACAACGCCCGCTACATCGAGTGTTGCGGCGCTGGAGCGCGTGCCGGCCTCTATTACACCTGCATCAATTCCTACCTGACGCCGGAGGAGCTTGCCTACATCGTGACCAATAGCGAGTCGCGCGTGCTGATCACATCGGAGGCGAAGCGCGAGGTGGCCCTTGCCGCGCTCGCACACTGCCCGTCGGTCGAGCTCGTGCTCGTCGCCGACGGTCCCGGTCACGGCGCTCGCATCCTCAATCTCGACCAGGCGACGGCGGGCTTGCCGGAAACCCCAGTTCCCGATGAGCGCATGGGGCTGCCGATGCTCTATTCGTCCGGCACGACCGGCCGGCCAAAGGGCGTGCTGAAGCCGATGCCGGACATGCCGCCGGACCGCATGCTTCCGCTGCAGGAGCGGGCGATCGGCTTCTGGCGGTATCGTGAAGGCATGACCTACCTGTCGCCCGCGCCGCTCTATCACGCCGCGCCGCAGACGGCGGTCGGCCTCACCATTCGCATGGGCGGCACGGCCATCGTGATGGAGCGGTTCGACGCCGAGAGCTTTCTGGCGCTCGTCGAGAGATATCGCGTGACGCACAGCCAGCTCGTGCCGACCATGTTCTCGCGGATGCTGAAGCTGCCCGCTGAAATCCGGAGCAGATACGACATCTCCTCGCTCGAGGCGGCCGTGCACGCTGCGGCGCCCTGCCCGGTCCCCGTCAAGGAGCAGATGATCGAATGGTGGGGCCCGATCATCCACGAGTACTACGGCGCGAGCGAAGGCAACGGCATGACGGTGTGCGAGACGGCCGAATGGCTCGCGCACAAAGGCACTGTCGGTCGCGTCGTCTTCGGGAAGCTCCACATTCTCGACGACGAGATGAAACATTGCGCCATCGGCACGCCAGGCACGCTATGGTTCGAGACGCCGACACCGTTCGAGTATTTCAACGACCCGGTGAAAACCGCCGAGGCCCGCTCGGCCGACGGCAAGCTCACGACCATCGGCGACATCGGCTATCAGGATGCCGACGGCTACGTCTACCTTACCGATCGGGCCTCGTTCATGATCATCTCGGGAGGCGTCAACATCTATCCGCAGGAGGCGGAGAACCTGCTTGTCACGCACCCCAAGGTGGCGGACGCAGCCGTTTTCGGCGTCCCGCATCAGGATATGGGCGAGGAGGTCAAGGCGGTCGTCCAGCCGATGCCCGGTGTCGAAACCGGACCGGCGCTCGCCGAGGAGCTGATCGCCTTTTGCCGCACGCACCTTTCCCACATCAAATGTCCCCGCACGATCGACTTCGATCCCGAGCTGCCCCGCCTGCCGACCGGCAAGCTTTACAAGCGCCAGCTGCGGGACCGCTATTGGGCCGGCCACAAGAGCCGCATCGTTTGAGCGCCGTTCTCAACGTTCCGTGATGTGTGATCCGGCTCACGCCCAGACCCTCCGGCACAGGGAATAGTGCTGTCATCGAGGTCGGCAGGACCGATCGCAACGAGGCTGACCGTCGGCTATCAGCCGCGGCTCTTCGCAACCTGGGAATGAAAACCGTGACGAACGACAACGCGAGCAAGCCGGACATCCGCGAGCTTTCGGCCGCGGAGATGGACGATGTCGCTGGCGCGAGCTGGCTGGGGGACGCGTGGAGATGGGTCAAGAAGCATGTCGGCCGTGGTCCGGGCACGGTCGGTGTGAGCGTCCGGGGCACCTTCTGACGGTCGCGCATCGGCCTGTCCCGACGCGCCGCGCCGGGATTGCCGGCCGCTCCTCGGCGCACGCCTCCTCTGCAGGGCGTGCGCCGCCGGCTACCGCCGCGACGATCGCGCCGTGAGGCCGAGATGGGCGTGACGGTTCACGTCCTTGTATAGCAGGTAGCGGAATTGTCCCGGCCCGCCCGCGTAACAGGCCTGGGGGCAGAACGCGCGCAGCCACATGAAGTCTCCCGCCTCGACCTCGACCCAGTCGCGATTGAGCCGGTAGACGGCCTTGCCTTCCAGCACGTAGAGCCCGTGCTCCATCACGTGTGTCTCCATGAAGGGAATGACGGCCCCGGGCTCGAACGTGACGATGTTGACGTGCATATCGTGGCGCACGTCATCGGGATCGACGAAGCGCTGCGTCGCCCATCGCCCGTCGCTGCCGGCCATGCCGATCGGCTTCACGTCGCGCTCGCTCGTGACGAAAGCCGCCGGCATCTCGATCCCGTCCACCGCTTCGTAGGCCTTGCGGATCCAATGGAAGCGCGCCACCGCGTCGCTTTCGTTGCGGACGGTGTAGGATTGTCCCGCCGGCAGAAAGGCATAGCCGCCGGCGCCGAGTCGGTGACGAGCTCCCCCGATCGTCAGCAGGATTTCGCCGGCGACGACGAGCAACACCGCCTCCGCGCCGCTGTCCGTCTCGGGGCGGCTGCTGCCGCCCCCCGGCGCCACCTCCATCACGTACTGTGAGAACGTCTCCGCAAAGCCGGTGAGCGGCCTTGCGATGATCCAGGCGCGCGCCTTGTCCCAATGCGGCAGGTTGCTCGTCACGATGTCCGTCATCACCGTTCGCGGAATGAACGCATACGCCTCCGTGAAGACCGCGCGGCTGGACAGCAGTTGGGTCTGTGGCGGAAGCCCGCCTTCTGGCGAGGCATAGGTTGGTTGCGACATCGGCCTTCCTCGTTCAGGCCGGGCCGGCGAAGGCCCGGTTCTGCACCACGACCTCGACACAATGCACTCGTCACGCGAGGCCGCAAGCGGCCGCCGTGGGTGCGGAGCCGATTTCGGCGCCACTGCACGAAAAGAAATCAATGTGCTGCTGAATAATCAATCCCAGCATGATTTTGAGGCGAAACGCCGACGTGTTGTCGTTGACCGGATGGCTCCTTGCTTCGACATTAAGCCGGTCGATTGAAATCGGTGGCAGCAAGAGGAGACGGAACCGACGTGACCAACGCTTTCGAGGCCGCCACCTACGGCTCATTGCAGGTCGGCTTCGGGGATCGTGCCGCTGTTCTGGTCGTGGATTTCCAGAAAGGCTTCACGGATCCTCGCTGTACGATGGGCAAGTCGCCGCGAATCCATGCGGCGCGCGATCAGACGGCCGCACTCCTGGCGGTGGCCCGCAATTGCCGTGTGCCGGTGGCTTCCTGTTTCACGGCGTACCACTCCGATCGGGACGTGCCCTACTGGAAGGTTTCGGCCGTAAGTCAAGGTTTTCGCGAGGGCTCGCTCGAGGCCGAGATGGACGACGCCATCGCCGATGCCGAGTACGACTACATCTTCCAGAAGGCAGGGCCGTCGATCTTCTTCCAGACGCCGCTCGTCGGCTTCCTCACCAAGCACCGCGTCGACACCGTGCTCGTTACCGGATGCGTCACGTCGGGCTGCGTGCGGGCGAGCGTGATCGACGCCTTTTCCTTCGGCTACCGCACCATCGTCGTCGAGGATTGCTGCGGTGATCCGGGCCAGGAGGAGCACGAGGCGAACCTGAAGGACGTGGGCCGTCGCTACGCCGATATCGTCTCGAGCGACGAGGTTGTCGCCTATCTCGAGGCTCAACGCGGGCGCAACGGCTGACTTTTGACGATGGACTTTTGACGACGGTCTCGTCGGCCGCGGCGGACGTCGGAATGAGCAATCCAAAGGGAGAATGATCGTGTCCTCACGCCAATACCTGAAATCGCGTATCGCAGCTCTCGCAACCACCGCGCTGCTGGCCAGCTCTGCCCTGACGGGCCCCGCGCTGGCTCAGGGCCACCTCCGCATCGGCATGACGGCCAACGACATCCCCTTGACGTGGGGCCAGCCCGATAACGGCTTCGAGGGCTACCGGTTCATGGGGCTTTTGCTTTATGACGGCCTGCTCAATTTCGACCTCACGTCGCCCGACAAGGCCTCGGGCCTCGTTCCGGCGCTGGCCGAGAGCTTCGAGGTGAGCAAGACCGATCCGACCAAATGGACCTTCAAGCTCAGAAAAGGCGTCAAATTCCACGACGGCAGCGAGTTCAATGCCGATGCCGTGGTCTTC
>JBFWQN010000160.1:0-9969 GCA_050249405.1 Hyphomicrobiaceae bacterium
GCACCTCGTCGGTGAGCGGCGTGCCGTGCTTGTCGATCGAGCAGCCCCCGCACAGCGCCGTCTCGGTGCGGAACTCTGCCTTCGACTTCTTCGAAAGGAACGAGATGACTCTCTCGACCTCCACCATCACCTCGGGCCCGATGCCGTCGCCGGGCAGCATGAGAAGGTTGTGAGTAGCCATCGATCCCTCGTTTTTGCAGCGTTTCCGCGATGTTCGGCTGTATGCCTTTGCTCTAGACAACGCCCCGCCGACGCGCAAGGCATCGACGCGGCACGAGGCTACTTTTTTGCGCATGCTCGCGGAAGTCGCGTGTTTCCCGGCATTTTCGCGGCACCACCTTTGACACGGCCCGGCCCCTGGCCGATAGGTTCGAGCCAGCTGAGAAGGAGATCGCACAGCGTGTCAGGCACGGGCGAGAGCACCCGACGGGACATCGGCAAGCCGGCGGGCGCGGCCGTGACTGCCCCGCACATCGATTGGCCAGCGGGGCTTCAGGGCACATCCGAGTATGAGGCGGCGATAGACCACCTGCGCACGGGCGACGGCCATCTTTTCATTACCGGCCGCGCCGGGACGGGAAAGTCGACCCTGCTTCGCTACCTCGCCGAGCTCGTACCCGAGCCGATGGTCATCGTCGCGCCGACCGGGCTTGCCGCCGTCAATGTCGGCGGCCAGACCATTCATTCCTTCTTCGGGCTGCCCCCGCGTCTGATCGGACCCGACGACATTCGACGCAGCCGCAACGGCGGCCTGATGCGCAAGCTCAAGATGCTCGTCATCGACGAGGTATCGATGGTGCGCTCCGACCTGATGTGGGCCATCGATCAGTCGCTGCGCGTCAATCGCGGCCGGCCGCGCGAGCCGTTCGGCGGCGTCCGGCTCGTCATGTTCGGCGACCTTCACCAGTTGCCACCGGTCGTGCAGGAGCACGAGGTGGCCGATCATCTCGAGAATCGCCACGGCGGCCCGTTCTTCTTCTCGGTCCCGGCGCTCGCCGAGGGAGCCGGCACGGCACGCCTCGAGCTGTCGCAGGTCTTTCGCCAGAAGGAAGGCGCATTGCTCGACGTCCTGAATTCCATTCGAGACGGCGAGGTGGGTCTCGACGAGCTTGCGGTCCTCAATGCTCGCGTCTCGCCGATCCGTACCCTCGTCGAAGGCGACCCGTTCGTCATCCTGACGCCGACCAACGCGGCGGCGCACCGCATCAACGCGGCCTTCCTGAAGGCGCTGGCCGGCACGCCCCGGGACTACGCGGCGCAGGTGACCGGCGAGTTCGGCCAGACGGCGCACCCGACCGAGGCTACCCTCACCCTGAAGCCCGGCGCCAAGGTCATGCTGCTCCGCAACGACGCCGATCGCCGGTGGGTCAACGGCACCATCGCCCGGGTCACCCGCCTCGGCGACGACAGCGTGCACGTCGACATCGACGGCCGCGAGCATGAGATCGAGCCGGTCGCCTGGGAGAGCCGCCGCTATGCCTACGACCAGACCGCCCAGAAGATCGTCGAGACCGTAGCCGGCACTTTCAAGCAGCTTCCATTGCGGCTCGCATGGGCACTGACCATTCACAAGAGCCAGGGCCTCACCCTCGACAAGGTGTATATCGATCTGGGCCGCGGCACGTTTGCTCATGGTCAGGCCTATGTCGCTCTATCGCGCTGCCGCACGCTGGAAGGCCTGTCCCTGGCGCGGCCCATGCGTCCCGAGGACGTGCTGTTCGACCGCGCCGTGCTCGGCTATCGCGAGGTCTTTCCGTCGCTCGTCTGACGGCGCTGCAAGGCACGGGCGGCGCTTGGCTTTCCCGCAATGCACAAAATTTATGTTGCAATGCACAAACGTTCGTCCTATATCAGCTGCGTCGGCGGTCGAGACCGCCCCTGATATTCCACCGTGATCCCGGAGACCCGCCATGAACGAGCAGTTCACCCGCCAGACCGAGCAGTTCTTCAAAGCCGCCCAGGACGTGCGCGTGCCTGAGAACGTGCAGGCCATGCTCGCCGATGGCGTTGCCAAGACCCGCGAGGCTTACGAGAAGGCCACGTCGGTCGCGAAGGACCAGGCCAAGGTCGCCGAGGAGCTGATGCTTGCCGGTCAGGCCGGCGCCAAGTCGATCGGCGCCAAGATGATCGAGAATACGGCCGTCAATGCCGAGGCCGCCTTCGACGCGGCCCAGGCGATGGCCCGCGCCAAGTCCCTGCCGGACGCGGCCCGCGTGCAGGCCGAGTTCATGCAGAAGCAGATGGCGGTCGCCGGGGCGCAGACGCGCGAGCTGTTCGAGCTGTCGACCCGCATCGCCCAGCAGGCTTTCCAGAGCTTCAATATGGTCGCGGCCAAGTCGTTCGAAACGATGAAGAAGTCGGGCTGAAGCGCGGTCCGGTCTGCCGAGGGCGGACCAAAGCCCGGGCGCTACAGTCCACGTTGGTCGAGAGACCCGGTACCGGCAACGGTGCCGGGTCTTTTTCTTGCTTGCCCGTCAGCCCGGTCCCACCCCTATCGTTGCCACATTTTTGACACCCCCGCGCCGCACCAGCTTCGTTTGAACCTGGAGCTGACGATCTTTCGCAGGATCGTTGTGGCCAATCGCTCAAGGACGGGGAGAAGTCATGGCGACGTCGTTTCGGATCGGGATGAGTGGCGCGCAGCAGATGCCGGCGAACGCCTCGACGGCAACGGGGACGGGCATCGCCGTCTTCGATCCGACGAGCAACGCATTGACGTATTTCGTGTTCACGTCGCTCGACGGCGGCACCTACGGCGGCAGCTCGCCCATAACGGCCGCCACCGCTGACGACATCACGAATGTTGGTTTTTTCGCCGGCTCCCCAGGCGCCGCAGGAACCCTGGCGTTCGACGTGAAGAGCGATCTCGACGATTTCCGTTCCGTCTTCATCGATACATCGTTGTTCGGTCCGAGTCCGGTGCTCGGCGGAGCACGGACTGGAGTCATCGGCACGTGGGAGACGACCGACGCGGGTGCTACGTCGATCTCGACGTATGCCTCGGCGCTTTCATCGGCCACCCCGGGCCAGAACGCCGGCCTCTACATGAGCATCGCGACGACCAGCGTTCCGGCGGGTGAGATCCGGGGCCAGCTCGTCGGCTCCGCCACCGACTCCGCTGAGGTCGTAACCGGCACGGCCGGAGCGGACGTCCTCATCGGCCTCGGCGGCGCCGATACCATCCAGGGCGGCGCCGGCGACTTCGTCATGTACTTCGTCGAGCAGTTCGCGGGCGGCTCGCACGGTGTCTATGTCGACCTGGCATCGGGGTTTGCCCAGGACACGTTCGGCAACTACGACACGCTCATCGGCATCCAGAATGTGGCCGGCTCCTACGCGGAGCGCGCGCCGGGCCTCTCCGACATCATCGTCGGCAACGCCAGCGCCAACGTCATACTCGCCGACGGCGGGCTCGATTACGTGATCGCGGGAGCCGGCAACGACACGATCGACACCGGCCCTGGAGATTTTGGCACGGTCGGCGATATCGCATTGGGGCAGGCGGGCAACGATTTCATGAGCGGCGAGGAAGGCGCGACCTTCCTCTACGGCGGCGATGGCAACGATACGCTGCACGGAAGCGACGGCGACGATTGGCTTTTCGGGGGTGATTTCACGGGCTCCGTCGCGGGCCTCGACCAGATGTTCGGCGATGCCGGCAATGATGTGCTCGCGGTCGGCTCGGCCGGCGGCCGTGCCAACATGAGCGGTGGCGCCGGCAACGATACGATCTACGGCGGCTCCGGCACGCCCGCCGACGACACGCTCGCGGGCGGCTCGGGCTCCGATTTCATGTATGGCGGCTCGGGCGGCAACGACACCTTCCGCTTCGAGCAAGCCGACATCCTGGCGGGCGATTTCGATCAGGTCCTGGGTTTCGCAGCCGGTGACAGCCTATCATTTGCCCCAGCGCTCTCCGGCTCGATCTACGGCTTGACGACCACCATCAACGGCGTCCAGGGCACCTACATGGGCCACGCCAACGGCTGGGCATTGTGGCTGCCCTACACGACGTGGACCGCCGTCCAGTCGCAGGTCTCATATGTCTGACGAGACGCGGGCCGCACGTGTGGCTAACCTTCGCGCGACACCATCCGCGGAGGCTCGCCATGTCGGCACGCACGCTCCCTGGGCCGAACGCCTTCAAGCTCGGCCTCTTCGGCCTCAATACCGACGGCGGCATCGCCATTACGAAGGTGCCCGAGCGATGGCGCGCCCGCTGGGACGACATTGCCGATGTCGTCCGTCTGGCCGATGCAGCCGGCTTCGACTTCCTGTTGCCCATCGCGCGCTGGAAGGGCTACGGCGGCGAGACCAACGTCCGTAACGCCTGCTTCGAGACGCTGACCTACGGCGGCGCACTCGCTGCAATGACCAGAAGGCTCTTCATATTCTCGACCGTGCACGTGCCCGTCGTGCACCCGGTGTTCGCGGCCAAGGCCCTGACCACCATCGATCACGTGAGCCACGGCCGCGCCGGGTTGAACATCGTGTGCGGCTGGCACCAGCCCGAGTTCGATATGTTCGGCCTCGAGCAAGGCGGCCACGACGACCGCTATGAGCGCGGCCGAGAGTGGTACGAGGTGCTCACCCGCATCTACGCCGAGGAGGGCCGCCCGTTCGACTACAAGGGCCGCTTCTATGACCTGAAGGGCGTCACCGGCGAGCCGCCCCCGGTCCAGCGCCCGCGGCCTTTCACCATGTCCGCCGCCTCCTCGCCGGCCGGCCGCGCCTTCGCTATGGCGACCAGCGACATGCTGTTCGACACATTCCGCGACATCGAGGCGGGAAAAGCACAGCTATCGGCTATCGCCGAGGCGTGCATCGGGGCCGGCCGCGACGAGCCGCTCGGCGTATGCACGGCCTGCCACGTCGTCTGCCGCGAGACCGACGCCGAGGCCGAGACCTACTACCGTCACTACGCCGAGACCAACATGGACACCGCCGCCGTCGATTTCCACGTCGGCATGACGAAGGCCAACCGCAAGGTCGACGCCTTCGTGCTCGAGGACCGCGTCCGGCGCGCCGCGGGCCTGTCCAGCTACAAGCTGGTCGGCACGCCCGAGCACGTGGCGGACCAGCTCATCGCCATCCACCGCGCCGGCTTCGCCGGCACCACGCTCTCGTTCGTCAACTTCAAGGACGAGCTGCCGTTCTTCATCGCCCGCGTGATGCCCATCCTGCGGCGTGCCGGGCTGGTGGCGTGAGCCGGGAGGAGCCCGAGGACAGGGGGACGCCGGGCCATGGCCAAGCTTCCGCACGGCGAACGGGCGAGCATCGACGATCGCAAGATCATCGCGTACCTCTTGAACCCGTCCCACCGCTTCGGCGGAGCCAAAGCCGTGTTTTTCGAGCGTTTCGGCTTCACGCTCGACGATTGGCAGGGTCTGCGTGAGGCGCTGCTGTTGCATGCTCGCGAGAATGAGGTCGTGAGCAGTGAGGAACAGCTTCATGGTGAGATGTACGAGGTTGTCGGCCCTCTGCGCTCGCCGGATGGAAGAAATCCAACGGTGCTGGTAGCGTGGATGATCAGGCACGGAGAGGACAGTCCGCGGCTGGTAACTGCCGTTCCGGCGTGAGAGGATCGACCATGATCGAGGAGCTGGAAATTGTCGCCCTGACCCGCGCCGTGCCTCAGCACCGTCTTGAGGCGGGGGACGTCGGCACTGTCGTAATGGTGCACGGAGCCTCGCGCGGCTACACGGTCGAGTTCATGGACTTGCGCGGCAATACCCTGGCGATCGCCGATCTGCCCGCCGACGCCGTGCGGCCGGTGCGCGAGCGAGAGGTCGCACACGTGAGGCTGGTGGCATGAGCCGCCACGGCGTTCGAGAAGAGTGAGCAGTCACAATGTCGAGCCCCATCAGCCGCGAGCGACACAGGCCATGACCATGCCCGCCGCCGAGACCATCGCCCGCTTCGTCGACGGTATCGCACTTGGCGCGCTGCCGTCCGAGGTCGCGCACGAGGCGAAACGGTCGCTGCTGAACTTCCTCGGCTGCGCCGTCGGCGTCGCCTACGCGCCCGTGGTGGAGACCGCAGTGCGCGTTTTGGAGCCCTTCTCCGCCTCCCACACGGCGACGCTGATCGGTCGCCACGAGCGGCTCGATCCGCTGTCGGCCTCGTTCGTCAACGCCATAGCGGCGAACCTTCTCGACTACGACGACACGCACCTGCGCACCGTCATCCACCCGACCGCACCAGTGGCGCCGGCCGTGCTGGCGCTCGCCGAGACCAAGGGATTGTCGGGCAGCGCGGCCTTGACCGCCTTCGCGCTCGGAGCCGAGATCGAATGCCGGCTCGGCAACATGGTGACGGGCGGCCATTATTCGCGCGGCTGGCACATCACGGCGACGACGGGCGTGTTCGGCGCCGCACTCGCGTCCGGCTACCTGTTGCAGCTGCCGCCGGAAAAGCTCGCGCACGCGCTCGGCATCGCCGCCAGCTCGTCTGCAGGAATCGTCGAGAACCTCCCTAACGAGGCGAAGAACGTCGGCATGGGCAATGCAGCCCGCGGCGGCCTGCTTGCGGCCCTGTTCGCCGAGCGGGGCTATGACGCGGCGCCCCGCGCCATCGAAGGCCCGCTCGGCTGGGCCCGCGCCATGGGCGACGCGCCGATGCTGGACGAGCTCGTCGGTGGCCTCGGCGAGCGGTGGGAGCTGCTGCGGAACACCTACAAGCCCTATCCCGCCGGCATCGTGATGCACGCCATCGTCGACGCCTGCCTGGAGCTGAAGGCCCGGCACGGCATTGCCGCCGGCGCCATCGAGAGCGTGACCGTCAGCGGCGACGTGCTTCTCCTCGCCCGTGGCGACCGTGCCGTCCGCAACGAGCGCGACGCCCGCGTCTCGATACACTACAGCGTGGCTGCGCCGTTCCTGTGGGGCGCTTTCGGCGTGGCCGAGCTGGCCCCCGATAAAGTGATGTCGCCTGAGGCGATCGCTCTCCGCGGCAAGGTGAAAGCCGAGCGCGACGATAGCCTGCCCCAAGGCGCGGCCCGTGTCGTGGTGCGTCTGGCCAACGGCACGACGCACGAGACGACCGTGCTCTCCGCGCGCGGAAGCTCCGAGAAGCCTCTGACCGACGCCGACCTCGAGGCCAAGGTGCGCGAGCAGGCCGCTCTCGCCGGCACCGGCCTCGACGCCTCGCGCATTGCGGCCGGCGTGTGGGGGCTCGACGCAGCCTCCGATGTCAATGCACTCATGGCGGCGGTCGTCTCCCGCAAGGCGTGAGGCCGCGTCGGCGGTCAGGCCGCCGCCTTGACACTCCGCGTTGGCCACAACCAATGTCGCGCCGATCCCGCCTGCGGCCAATGCGGCCGACGGCACGCGCAAAGAGCAAGAGGCACGGCATGGCAAAGATCGGCTTCATCGGGCTCGGCAACATGGGCCTCCCCATGGCCGGCAACCTCGTCAAGAAGGGGCACGAGGTCAAAGGCTTCGACATCATGGAGGACAACCTGACGAAGGCCGCACAGGCCGGCGTCAAGCGGGTTGCGAGCGCGGCCGACGCGGCGAAGGACGTCGAGATCGTCGTCACCATGGTGCCGACTGGCAAGGAGACGCTGGCTGTCTACGAGGGCGCGGGCGTGTTCCAGGCGGCGGCGAAGGGCACGCTGTTCATCGACGCCTCCACCATCGACGTCACCGAGGCGCGCCGCGCCCACGACATCGCCCAGGCGGCCGGCATGATGTCGCTCGACGCGCCGGTCTCGGGCGGCACGGCCGGCGCCGAGGGCGCGACGCTCACCTTCATGTGCGGCGGCTCCAAGGAGGCCTTCGAGCGCGCGCGCCCGGTGCTGGAGGGCATGGGCCGCAAGGTGATCCACTGCGGCGACGCGGGCGCCGGACAGGCCGTCAAGATCTGCAACAACATGATGCTCGCCATCAACATGATGGGTGTGTGCGAGGGCTTCGCGCTCGCCGAGAAGCTCGGCATCTCGCACCAGACGCTGTTCGACGTCGTCTCCACCTCGACCGGCAACAGCTTCGCGCTGTCGGGCTACTGCCCCGTGCCCGGTCCCGTGCCGACCACGCCCGCCAACCGCGACTATGCCCCGGGCTTCATGACCAAGCTGATGGTCAAGGACCTCGCCCTCTCGCAGTCGTCGTCGCAGGCCGCCGGCGTCGCCACCCCCATGGGCGCCCAGGCCCACGCCATCCTGCGCCACTACATGAACCTGATCGACGGCGCCGCCGAGAAGGACTTCTCCAGCGTGGCGAATTACGTGAGGGCGAGGAAGGGATAGGGAACGGGCGGGGCGGATGTGGGTCACTCGGGAATTGTTCCGGCCCTAGGTTGGGCTTGGCCCATGGCCCGCAGTTCGTCGTAGGGCGCAATAGCGGAGCGTATTGCGCCACCCCTAGGCTGCGGCTATCGTTATTCATGCCCAATTATCGTCGCGTACGTGTTCCTGGCGGCTGCTATTTCTTCACGGTCAATCTGCTCGACCGCAACAGTCGGCTACTGGTCGAGCATATAGAGAGTTTGCGCGCGGCCGTCCGCGAAACGCGGAGCCGGTTTCCGTTCCAAATAGACGCCATGGTGATTTTGCCCGACCACCTGCACGCTATCTGGACCCTGCCGGAGGGAGATGCCGACTTCTCGGTTCGTTGGCGATGGATCAAAATCCGTTTTGCCCGCGCCATTACCGCAACGGAGCCGATCGATGCCGTTCGAGCCGCGCGAGGGGAGCGCGGTATCTGGCAGCGCCGTTTCTGGGAGCACGCCATCCGGGATGATCGCGATTTCGCAAATCACGTCGGATATTGCTGGTTCAACCCAGTGAAGCACGGTCTGGTCCAAAATATCGAGGATTGGCCCTACTCGTCATTTCATCGCGACCGGCGCGACGAGCCGAAATACGAGGATCTCGAGCAGGCGATGAGGGCCCACGCTCGTCGAGCCGCACACGGGACATTCGGAGAGCGATGACAATAGATCGCTCGTACGGAGCCTTGGTCGGCGCAATACGCTACGCTATTGCGCCCTACGGCCTTGGTCCTCTGGACGGCGGCCGCTCAGCCGTCCGCCTCTCCCCACATCCCCACATCCCGCCCCACTTATCCCCTCCCGCCTTGCCTCGCCTAAGCTCCCGACCGTCCGCCCACGCGGGGCTCAGGCTCGAGCTGGGATGCCGGGAGGGGCGGACGCGCGTCGGATAGACGTAGGCGAAACTCAGCCTTCGCCGGAGACGCCGCCGTGTCCGTGCAGTCGCGAGTGGCCACGGGCACAGTCGTAACGGCCGCCATTCGGAAGGATGCGTGGCGGCCCGCGGTCGTCGGTCGTCCGCAAGGGGACCACCCCTGTCACGCGCTCGCGGAGCGGGACGCCGCATCCCAATCCATGCTCAAAGCGAGGCGTCTCGCTCTGCGACCCCCGTCTCTCCACGCCCGCCGGGCGGCGGAGATGCCCGTGCTGCACCGCGCGCGTATTGACCCGCTCCGCCCCGTTGCCCAAGATGTCCGGACAACAATCAGCCGATCCCGGGGAGCCGAGCGCCGTGAGCGAGCCACAGACCACGACCATCGACATCAATGGCCACGCCTGCCGCGTCTGGACGAAGGGCTCGGGCCCGAAAATCGGCTGGCTCGCGGGCTTCGGCGGCCTCCCGCGCTGGATCCCGTTCCTCGACGAGCTGGCCAAGACGCGCACCGTCGTCGCGCCGTCGCTGCCGGGTCATCCGGGCGCTACCGGGCACACGCTGCTCGACAGCCATCTCGACTGGCTCGTGGCCGTGCGCCAAGTCATCGTCAAGAGCGGCCTCGAAGGCGAGGACATCGCCGGGTCGTCGGTCGGCGGCTCGCTCGCGGCCGAGTTCGCGGCGCTCTGGCCGCACAAGGTGAAACGCCTCGCCCTGGTGGCCCCATGGGGCCTCTTCGACGAGAAGGATCCACCAGCCGACGTATGGGCTCAGCGCCCTGACGAGCAGCCGGGCGTGCTCTGCGCCAACCCGCAGATCTGGAAGGA
>JBFWQN010000161.1:0-9832 GCA_050249405.1 Hyphomicrobiaceae bacterium
CGGGCGGCGAGCTTCAGAGCCCGGCAGTGATGCTCGACCCGCGTCTCGAGATCGCGGCGCGCCTCGCTGGCGAGCCAGTCGCGCAGCCGGCGCGGTGCATGCTCGGCCCCGCCGGAGACGACGAGGCGTGGTCGCATGCCGGACTTGGTGGGCGGCACGATCTCGACCACGGCCGAGCCAGGGCGCCGCCCCGCATGTGTGATCTCGTGCGAGACGCCCCGCACGGGCACCGTAGCCCCGTCAGCGAACGGGACGGCGTCCGGCACCCGCTCGAGACGTTGGCGCACCCAGTCGAGACTGCGGGCGAGAAAGCGGTCGGCCTCTCGCACATCGGTGTAGCGCGGAATCGTGAGCACCACCGCGCGTTCCGCATGGCTCACCCTGAGTGTAAGCCGGCGCGCGGTCGGATGGCGGCGGACCTCCACCGGAGCGGGGAGCCCATCGACCCTGAGAAGCTGGACCGTCGCTGTCTTGGCGCTGGACCTCGACATCGTGAACCTCGGATCGTGGTTGGGGAGTACGAGCGATTGACGCGACCGTCCCGAGCCCCTTGAGAGCTGCCGGTCTCGCCTCAGCGCGACATACGCAATCATTTGCGGCGATGCTGCGTCGGCGAATTCGCTCGTGCTCCGTAGCATTCGTTGCAGCGGATAGGCGAGCCGCGTCGATGTCGCGAGCGGGATGCTTCGCTGCACACGTTGCGGTGACGCCACGCGACGAATTGCACGTTTGATGCCACGACCGCCGGCGGCGCGCGCCGGGATCGCGGCAACCGTCTCAGGCAGGCACTTCCTGCGCCAGGCCCACGGCATCATCGATACCGGGCGCGGGGCGATGCCTGTCGCTCGTCGTGCCGTTGAAGTTGAAGGCGGCAGACGAAGGCTCGCTCGCGGGCTCCACGACGGCGACGGCCGCGCGCCGCTCGATCGGAGCCGAGACGGTTCCCACCACGGAGCGTCCATCGTAGAGGCGCGTGAACTCGGCGATGCGCGAGGCGATCTCCCGGCGGAAGCGGGAGCCGTTGAAGATGCCGTAGTGTCCGACTTTGGGACACTCGAAGTGCGATTTTCGGTCCTCGGGTATTCCGGAGCACAAATCCAGTGCCGCTCGGCATTGCCCGAGGCCGGTGATGTCGTCCTTCTCGCCCTCGATCGTCAGCAGTGACACCCGGCTTATTCGCGACAGGTCCACGCGCCGGCCACGGTGCATCATCTCGCCCTTGGGCAGTTGGTGATTGACGAAAACCGTGTCGACCGTCTGCAGGAAGAACTCGGCGGTGAGGTCCATCACCGCCAGGTACTCGTCGTAGAACTCCCGGTGCTTCTCGGCGCTGTCACCGTCGCCCGAGACGAGATGCCGGAACAGATCCTTGTGGGCGCTCACGTGCCGGTCGAGGTTCATGGTCATGAACCCCGTCAGCTGCAGGAAGCCCGGGTACACCAGGCGGCCGAAGCCGGGCGAGGGCCACGGCACGCTCGTGATCACATTGCGGCGGAACCAGTCCGTGCCGCGCTCCACGGCGAGCTGGTTGACGACGGTCGGCGAGATGCGCGTATCGATCGGCCCGCCCGCGAGGATCAGCGATTGGGGCACATGCGGGTCCTGGTCCGCCTCCATCAGCGCCGTTGCCGCAAGCACCGGCACCGACGGCTGGCATACGGCGAACACATGCACGTCGCCGCGGAAATGGCGGAAGATGTCACGCATCACCGTGACGTAGCTGTCGAGATCGAAATCGCCGGCGGCCGCAGGCACCTCGCGCGCATGCTGCCAGTCGGTGATGTAGACCTCGTGGTCGGGCAAAAAGGTCTCGACCGTCCCGCGCAGCAGCGTGGCGTAATGACCCGACATCGGCGCGACCAGCAGCAGCCGCGGATCGCGGGCGCGGCGCTCGTCGGAGACGTCGCGCCGGAAGTGGATGAGCCGGCAAAACGGATGGCGCCAGACGACCTCCTCGTGGACACGCGTGGCGACGCCGTCGACCGTGGTGGTGGTGAGGCCGAACTCCGGCTTGTCGTAGCGCCGGGTGGTTCGCTCGAACACCTCGAGGGCCGCCGCCGCATGCCGGCCGATGCTGGTATGCGTCAGTGGGTTGAAGGGATTGCTGAGCATCAGCCGGCAGGAATCCGCTGCTACCCGGGCAGGCCGCACCGCGGCATGGCCGAGCTCGTACCAATGGTAGAGCATTGCGTGGTTGTCCCCCGTCAGGCGTCGTGCCGTTGAGGCTTTTCGAGCCAACCCTCCCGCTTGTGTCGCGGTTCCGGATCCGGCGTCATGATGACGCCCCAATTTCCCCACGCACGAGCTTGACGCGATTCGAGGGTTAACAGAAGCGGCGGATTTGTCACAACAGCTTGGCCAGCCTCGCTGCGATCGCATCCGGCCCGGCCGCGTGCGAGAAGTGCGCCAGGTAGCGCCCGTCCGGCCCCATCAGGTAGATCAGCGCCGAGTGATCGTAGGTGAAGCCGGCGGTCGATTTCTCGTCGACGGCTTTCTTGTAATAGACGCGATAGGCCTTCGCCGCGGCGGCGATCTGATCGGCTGTGCCCGTGAGGCCGACCAGACGCGGATGGAAGCTCGACACGTACGACTTCAGCTGCTGGGGCGTGTCGCGCTCGTGGTCGAACGAGATGAAAATCGGCACGATGCGCTCGGCTTTCGGCCCGAGCTGCTCGAGCGCGGCCGACATGACCTGTAGCCCGGACGGGCAGATGTCCGGGCAATAGGTGAAGCCGAACAGCACCAGCATGTAGCGCCCGGCGAAGTCCTTGTCGGTGACTGTGCGCCCGTCCTGGTCGATGAGCGTGAACGGCCCGCCGACGAGTGCCTGCCCGACGGAGGTCGCGGAAGGGATCAACTTCTCCCGTGCCCGGGGCAGCATGAGCAGCGCTGCGAGGCCACCGATCGCGAAGGCCAGCACGGCGATGACGAGAAGACGCGCACGCATGTCGCCGCTCCGCTTTGCCCGGTGTGTCTCGGCTCGGCTACTCGCCCATCTGCACCAGTGAGCCGGAGCGTCGGGCATCCTCGAGGAGCCACCGGAACGCGCCGTAGCCGATGCCGAGATAGGCGAGGTTGAGCGCGAATGCGACGAGCATATCGCCGCCCCTGAATTGCCCTTCGAGCACGAGTGCGCGCAGCCCCTCGAACACGTGTGTCGGCGGCAGCGCCAGCGCCACCGGCTGCAGCCAGCCGGGTAGCGTAGAAAGCGGATAGTAGACACAGGCGAGCGGCAGGATCAGGAACACCACGAGCCAGGCGAACCCCTCGGCCCCGAGACCCCAGCGCAGCACCGCCCCTGTCGAGACCAGCCCGAGCGCCCAGCTGGTCATGACCAGATTGGCGAAAAAGGCCGCGAAAGCGATCCCGAGCGACAGCACCGAGAAGCCGAACAGCACGTAGGCCAGGATCGCCACCGGCACCATGGCGACGGAAACCTTGAGCACGCTGATCACCGCGAGCCCCACCACCAGCTCTCCGGGCCTGAGCGGGCTCATCATCAGGTGCCCGAGGTTGCGCGACCAGACCTCCTCGAGGAAGGCGACGGCAAAGCCGAGCTGGCTTCTGACCAGGATGTCCCAGAGCAGCACGCCGCCGATGAACAGTCCAGCCGCGCGCCCGGCGAGACTGGTTGTCGCCGCGAGATGCTTCTGCAGCAGCCCCCACGTCAGCATCTGCACCAGCGGCCAATAGACGAGCTCCGCCGTTCGCGGCCACGACGAGCGGATCACGTACCAGTACCGGAGCACGATGCCGTGGATGCGCCGCAGCGAGGCTCCGAGACCGGTTTGCGGCAGGAGCCCCGTCCCCTCTCGGTCTCTGATCATGGCGCGCCTTCTCCGATCTCGGCGCTCTCGCGCGCGGCGCCTTCCGGTCTGTCCCGTCGGGCGATGGCCAGGAAAGCCTCCTCGAGGTTGTCGCGCCCGTGCAGCCGCACCAGCTCCGCCGGCGTCTCGTCGGCCAGGATGCGGCCCTTTTCCAGCATGATCACGCGATGCGCCAGTCGCTCCACCTCGGCCATGTTGTGCGATGCGAGCAGGATGGTCGCGCCCCGCTCCGCCGCATAGCGCTCGATGCGCCCGCGCACCCAGTCCGCCGTGTCCGGGTCGAGCGATGCGGTCGGCTCGTCGAGCAGCAGCACCTCCGGGCTGTTCACCAGCGCCTTCGCGAGCGAGACCCGCGTCCGTTGCCCAGCCGACAGCTTTCCGTACGGCCGGTCCAGGAAATCCGAGATGCGCATGTCCTCTGCCACCTCGGCGATGCGCTGCTTGAGATCGGCAACGCCGTAGAGCCGGCCGAACACCTCGAGGTTCTCGGCCACCGTCAGCCGCATGGGGATGTCGGCATACGGGCTTTCGAAATTCATGCGGTGAAGCACGCGGTGACGCTCGCGCGCCATGTCCGCTCCCAGCACCTTGGCGACGCCCGACGTCGGCACGACGAGCCCCATGATCATGGCGATCGTGGTGGTCTTGCCGGCACCATTGCCCCCGAGGAGCGCCGTCACGCTCCCGCGGTCGAGCCGGAAGCTGATTCCGTCGACCGCCGTCACCTTGCGATAGGCTTTGGTGAGGCCTTGGATCTCGACCGGGGGCGGATGGTCAGGCATCGGCACGGGCCTCGCTTGGTGCGCAGACGTAAGCAGATGGGTCTGGTCCGGGTTCCCTTGCGATCATCGCATACGGTCCTGAGCTCCTGCGAGGATGGTCGCAATCGCGCTTGCGGCGGACCTCCGGTCCGCTACAAGTGGTCGCAGCGAGATGGGGCCAGCGCGAGGTTCGAGCGGTGAGCGCGCATACCACGGGACGGGAGGACAAGCGAGCGGCACCGGGCCACCGGACGCCGTTCGGCCTCTCGCGAGGCGGCGGCGACGAGAGCCGCCTGCGTATGCAGACCATCATCCGGCTGCGCTGGTTCGGCGTGGGCGGTCAGCTGCTGACCGTAGCTGGCGTGTATTGGTTGCTCGGCTTCGAGTTTCCGGTCGGCTGGTGCCTGGCGCTGATCGCGCTGTCGGCATGGCTGAATGTCTTCCTTCGCATCCGCTATCCGGCCCGCCATCGGCTCAGCCGGCCGTTCGCCACCGCGCTCCTCGCCTGGGACATCGTCGAGCTTGCGGCGCTGGTCTACCTGACGGGCGGCCTCCAGAACCCGTTTGCCTTCCTCCTGGTTGCGCCGGTCACCGTGTCGGCCGCCACGTTGTCTGCGATGAACACGGTTTTCCTCGGCGCGCTCGCGATGACGACGTCAGTGCTCCTCGTCTTTTGGCATTTGCCGCTGCCGTGGACTCCCGAGGCCCCGATCGCGCTTCCGGTGCTTTACAAGCTCGGGATGCTGGCCTCGATCGGCGCCGGCATGATCTTCCTCGCGCTCTATGCGGCGCGCCTCTCGAAGGAGGCCCGCCATATGTCGGAGGCGCTCGCCGCCACCGAGCAGGTGCTGGCGCGCGAGCAGAAGCTGCACGCTCTGGACGGTCTCGCCGCCGCCGCGGCGCACGAGCTGGGCACGCCGCTGGCGACGATCACGCTGGTGACCAAGGAGCTGGAGCGCAGCTCGGCCCAATGGCCCGAGCTCGCTGAGGACATCACGCTTTTGCGCGGTCAGGCCGAGCGCTGCCGCGACATCCTGCGCAAGCTGACCCGCAGCCCGAGCGAGCAGGACCCCCACCATGTCAGCCTGCCGGTGACGCAGCTCTTGCACGAGGCCGCCGCCCCCTACGAGACCGGCAAGGTTCGCATCCGCATCGCCGCCGCCCCCCGCGAGCGCGCCAGCGAGGCCGACCGCCGCGAGCCGGTCGGCGAGCGCCGCCCCGGTCTCATCTATGGCCTCGGCAACATCATCGAGAACGCCGTCGACTTTGCGGCCGACGAGGTTGCCGTCACCGCCAGCTGGGACGAGCGCGAGATCGAGGTGACGGTCGCCGACGATGGGGCGGGCTTCGCGCCGGACATCATCGACACCCTCGGCGAGCCTTACGTTACGACGCGCGCCACCGGCCAGCGCCTCGGGCGCTCCGGCAACGAGGCGTCGGGTCTCGGCCTCGGCTTCTTCATAGCCAAGACGCTGCTCGAGCGTTCGGGCGGACGCGTCACGCTCGAGAACTTGCCTGCGCCCGCGCACGGCGCCGTCGTTCGCGTCACCTGGACCCGCGACAGCTTCGACCTGCCCGGCTCGCGCACCAGTGATCGGCCGCCGGGACCGATGCGGACGGCCGCAGCCCGTCACGCTGCGGAATGAGCCGCCACGGGCGGACGCTCAGCTGCCTCGCGCCTTGCGGCCTCGGCCCACGCCCACGGTGCGGGCTGTTGCCTTCGTCGAGGCCTTCGCTGCGGCTTGGGCCTTGGCCGGCCGCTTGGCAGCCGGCTTGCGAGCGGCGGCCGCTGGGGCTGGGACGGCTTTCGCCGGACGCCCCGGCTTCCTCGCGGGAGCTCGCGGGTGGTCGCCCTGCAGCATCGCGTTGAGCCGGCGCTGCATGTCTTTCGGCGTGACTTTCTCGATCCGCGTTTGGATCGACCACACGTGGCCGTAAGGATCCTCGATCTGGCCCATGCGGTCGCCGTAGAACTGATCGGCCACCTCGCGGCGCACGCGTGCGCCGGCCCGCACCGCCTTCGCCACCACCTTGTCGACGTCCGCGACATAGAGCGTCAGCATCACGCTCGTGCCCTTGAGCGCTTTGGGCCCGATCGCTTTGGCGTCGGGGAACTCATCGGAGAGCATCAGCACGGAGCCGCCGACATCGAGCTCGGCGTGGCCGATCTTGCCGGCCATCGTGAGGCGATAATTCTCCTTGGCGCCGAAGGCTTTCTTGTAGAACTTGATCGCCGCCGCCGCATCGCCGACTCTGAGGTACGGCATCACGGCCTGATAGCCTCGCGGAACTCCGCTCTTCGCCTTCACCATGGCCTGATGATCCTCGCCTCGCGCTCACCGCATACAATTCCAGTCCGTGCAATCCTACAATGGAGCGCTGTAGGAGGTGATGTGCTTCGCGCATAGCCTTAATTGGCACCCTCATCGGTCCGGCGAAGCCGTCGTCGCACCGTGCTCGATCTTGCTTGGAAAGCACAATGTCCTCCACATCGTCCCCCATCGCCGCGCCGAGCGGAAACGTGCTCGCTGCGGTGCGCTGGATGACGGTGTCGCTGTTCGCCTTCACCATGATCGGCATCGCCGGCCGTGAGGCCGGTCGCGGGCTTCCCGCGCTCGACACCATGTTCTATCGCGGCTGGCTCGGGGTTTCGATCCTGGCCGTCGTCCAGTATGCCGGCGGCGGACGCGTGCTGGACATGCGCACAGGCCAGCTGCCGCTGCTGGGCCTGCGCAGCGTCCTCCATTTCGGGGCGCAGTACGCCTGGCTCGTCGCCGTCACTCTGATCCCGCTCGCCCAGCTGTTCGCCATCGAGTTCACCGCGCCGCTCTGGACCGCGCTCCTGGCGCCGATATTCCTGAGGGAGCGGCTCACCGGCACACGGCTCGTCGCCGCTCTGATGGGTTTCGCAGGGATTCTCGTCGTCGTCTCGCCGGGTAGCATGGCCGTGAGTGCCGGCACGCTCTATGCGTTCACGGCGGCGGTTGGCTTTGCCTGCCACTACGTCATGACCAAGCAGCTGACGCGCACCGACAGCGCGTTCGTGCTGCTGTTTTTCACGCACCTGATCCAGGCCGGGATCGCTACCGTGCTGGTTCTCGGACAGCCGGCCGTGCCGTCTCCGCTGACCTCGTTCTGGGTGCTGGCTCTAACGGTCATCGGTCTGTTTGCGCATTATGCGCTGGCCCGTGCCTTCGCGTTGGCCGACGCCATCGTGGTGGCGCCGCTCGACTTCCTGCGGCTGCCGCTGGCAGCCGTCGTGGGCGTCGTTCTCTACGCCGAGCCGCTGGCCACGAGCCTGATCGCTGGCGCCGCTGTCATCGTTGCCGCCAACGGCGTCAATATCTGGGGTGAGCGCCGGCGGAGGGGCTGAGCGCGTCCGTCCCCGGGAGCATCCGTCGCTCGCGTGCCGCATCGGCGGCAAAGAGGCGGCGGGCTGTGGCACCGCCGCCCCGATGACAACGCGGTGTCCGCGCGGATCAGACCCGCTCGATCACCATCGCGATGCCTTGCCCGACGCCGATGCACATGGAGACGAGAGCATAGCGTCCGCCGGTGCGCTCCAGCTGGCGCAACGCCGTGAGCGCGATCCGCGATCCCGAGGCGCCGAGGGGGTGGCCGACGGCGATGGCCCCGCCATTGGGGTTGATTCGACTATCGTCCGGCGCGAGGTCGAGGCCCTTGCAGCAGGCGAGCACCTGGGCGGCGAATGCCTCGTTGATCTCGATGACGTCCATGTCCCCGAGTTTGAGGCCGGCGCGCTCGAGTGCCTTCTTGGCGGCCGGCACTGGCCCGAATCCCATGATGCGTGGTGCGACGCCTGCGACGCCGGTCGCCAGAATCCGGGCACGCGGCTTGGCGCCGGCCTTCTCGCCCGCCTTGCGGCTTCCGACAATGAGCGCGCCCGCACCGTCGTTGATGCCCGAGGCGTTGCCGGCCGTCGTCACGCCGTCCTTGAACAGCGGGCGCAGCTTGGCCAGACCTTCCATGTTGGTCTCGGGCCGAGGATGCTCGTCCTCGCCGACGAGACCGTCGGGCTGGCCCTTCTTGGCCGCCGGAATGGCCACCGGCAGCAGCTCGTCCTTGAAGAAGCCGGCTTGGGCCGCGGCCTGGTACTTGCGCTGCGAGGCGAGCGCGTAGACATCGCAGGCCTCCCGCGTGAGCTGGAACTCGCGGGCGAGGTTGTCGGCCGTCTGCGGCATCGTGTCGGAGCCGAAATCGCTTTCGATTTTCGGGTTGGGGAACCGTGCGCCGAGCGAGGCGACATAGGATTCGATCTTCTTCGGGAAGGCGCCCTCGGTCCGGCCGACGACGAACGGCGCTCGCGTCATGCTCTCGACGCCGCCGGCGATCACCACATCGGCCTCGCCGCACGTGATGGCATGCGCGGCCGAGATCAATGCGTTCATGCCCGAGCCGCAGAGCCGGTTGACCGTGTTGGCGGGCACCTCGATCGGCAGGCCGGCGCGTAGCATGGCGTGACGTCCGACGTTGCGGCTGTCCTCGCCGGCCTGGGACACGCAGCCGACGTTGACGTCGTCGATGCTCTCCGGGGCGAAGCCTGAGCGCGTGACGACGGCCTTGATCACGTCGCCGAGCATGTCGTCCGGACGCACGCGGCTCAGCGCGCCGTCCTGGCGTCCGAACGGCGTCCGCAGTCCGTCGTAGATGTAGGCTTCGAGCATGGGGGTCTCCTTCCCGGTGGGCCGTCTCTGGTCGCCGGCCTTTGCCGATCACGATGCCAGGAGACTGCCACGACCGCCTTGGGAGACGCTAGGCCTGTCGGATGCGACGCGCTCTATTCCTTCACCAGCCGGATCACCACGTCGATGTGGCTGATGCGATGGCCGTCGGGTGGCTCGGGCAGGCCTTCGACGCGCACGCCCGAGATGTCCATCAGCCGGCCTTCCGGCTCGAGGTAGAAGTGATTGTGATTCGAGGTGTTGGTATCGAAGTAGGCCTTGGTTCCCTCGATCGCCAGCTCGCGCAGCAGGCCGGCGCTCTTGAACTGGTGGAGCGCATTGTAGACGGTGGCCAGCGAGACGTGCTCCCCGGCCCTCGTCACCTCTCCATGCAGCCCCTCGGCCGTCACGTGGCGATCGCCTTTTCCGAACAGGAGCATGGCCAGCAGCACGCGCTGACGCGTGGGCCTGAGGCTCGCGTCGAGCAGCATTTACCGGATTTCCTGCTCGGTCCGGATTGTTACCAGAGGGCCGTCCACCTTGTCCGCTCCAAACACGCGGC